>DASQIQ010000192.1:0-13164 GCA_035631495.1 Micropepsaceae bacterium | reverse complement strand
GACGTCGCCGATGAGGGCGACGCGCCCAGATCCGAACGCCGCGAAGAGTTGAATCGCTGGCGCGCCGATATCGAAGGGATCTACAAAGGATTGCAGCCGGACCGGGCGGCGTTTCTTAGTCCGGTGGTGGCCCGTTACAGTCTGCGCAAAGAGGACTTTCTCGCGATCATCGACGGCATGCAAATGGACGTCGATCAGGATATATGCGCGCCGGACCTCGCTACGCTGGATCTCTATTGCGAGCGCGTGGCCAGTGCGGTCGGCCGTTTGTCGATCAAAGTCTTCGGCATGGACGACACCCCAGGCTTCGAACTTGCCCATCATCTGGGCAGAGCGCTGCAGCTCACCAATATCCTGCGCGATCTCAACGAGGATGCGGCGGTGGGGCGCCTTTATCTGCCGCGCGAGTTCTTGCGCGAGGCGGGAATTGAAAGCTCCGATCCGCGAATTGTCCTTGCTCACCCAGCCATCAACGAAGCCTGCAAGAAGGTCGCGAACCTTGCCCATGAACATTACCGCCGTGCGGATAGGGTGATGCGCGCGAGGCCCCGCGGGTTGCTGCGCGCCCCGCGCCTAATGGGCGCGGTTTATGGGCGGATTCTCGCAAAGATGGAAAAAATGGGCTGGGCGGCGCCGCGCGAAAGGGTGCGGATCGGGCGCGGCCCTCTGATCATGATCTTGCTCCGTCACGGCCTGAGTGCATGAGGCCACGCACCGTCTACATCATTGGCGCAGGCCTCTCCGGTCTTTCCGCCGCGGTCGCCCTTGCGGGGCAAGGCATCCGGGTCGAAGTGCTCGAAGCGACGGGCGCCGCCGGCGGCCGCTGCCGTTCCTATTACGATCCCCAAGTGGATCAGATCATCGACAATGGCAATCATCTGATCCTTTCCGGCAATCATTCCGTCCACGATTATTTGCGGCGGATCGGATCGGCGGACCGCTTTGCGGGTCCGGCGCACACCGAATTTGCCTTCGCCGAACTGCCTGCCGGAAAACACTGGACGATCCGCGTCAATGACGGCCGGCTGCCCTGGTGGACGCTCGATGAAAAGCGCCGGGTGCCGGGCACCCGCGCGAGCGACTATCTCGCCTTCGCCGGATTGATGAGCCCGGGCGGCGGAAAGATGCCGGACGGCCTGCTTTGGCAAAGGCTGGTTCGTCCGCTGCTGCTGGCCGCGCTCAACACAGAACCCGAAACGGCCTCACGCGCGCTCATCGCGGCGACCCTGCGCGAAACCATCGCAAAGGGAGGGAAAGCCTGGCGTCCGCGCGTTGCGTTTCCGACGCTCGGGGCTGCGTTCATCGATCCCGCGGTTGCGTTCGTCGAACAACATGGCGGCACGTTGCGGTTCGGGCAGCGCCTGCGGAACCTCGTCATCAGTGGGCCATCCGTGCTGGGGCTGCAATTGCCCGAAGCGATGTTGCCGATATCAGGCGAGGACCGCGTCATACTTGCGCTGCCGCCTTGGGCGGCATCATCGCTGCTACCGGGATTGGCCGCGCCCGACGAATTCCGCGCCATATTGAGCGCGCATTTCCGCGTCGCGCCGCCATCAAACGCTCCGCCGATCACAGGCATCATCGGCGGAACGGTCGAATGGATCTTTGCCTTTCCCGACCGGATTTCGGTGACGATCAGCAATGCCGATCGCCTGATGGACGGCGACCGAGACGAGCTTGCCGCCCAATGCTGGAAGGATGTTGCCGCGGTCTTCCGTCTTCCCGACGCTTTGCCGCCGTGGCAGGTCGTCAAGGAACGGCGTGCGACCTTCGCCGCCACACCGGAACAGGAGGCCAAACGGCCCGGCGCGAAGACCCGATGGGAAAATCTCTATTTGGCGGGCGACTGGACCGATACCGGCCTGCCCGCCTGCATTGAAGGGGCCGTCCGCTCCGGCAGGCGCGCCGCGGAACTGGCCCTCGGCCATGCGAATGTATAATGAGGGCTTCGCGAAGGGACCTTAGGATTGAGCGCCAATTTGCTCCATAGCTTTGCCGAAATCGCAGCCGGCGACCCCATCGCCGCCGCGATTGATGCGGCGAGGGACACGCTGCTGAAGCAGCAAAGACCAGACGGCCATTGGGTCTTCGAGCTGGAAGCGGACGCCACCATTCCTGCCGAATATGTGCTTCTGGTCCATTACCTCGCGGAAGAGCCCAATTTCGAGCTCGAACGCAAGATCGGTGTCTATCTGCGCCGGATTCGCGGCGTCCATGGTGGCTGGCCGCTGTTCCACGATGGCGCGTTCGACATCAGCGCCACGGTCAAGGCCTATTTCGCCTTGAAGATGATCGGCGATTCCCCCGACGCCCCCCATATGGTTGAGGCGCGTGAAGCCATCCTCGCGCGTGGCGGCGCTCAGAAGGCCAATGTTTTCACGCGCTATCTTCTGGCTTTGTACGGGGAAATCTCGTGGGACGCGGTGCCGACCATCCCCGCCGAGCTGATCCTTTTGCCGCGTTGGTTTCCCGTGCACTTGTCCAAAATGTCCTACTGGGCGCGCACAGTGTTGACGCCCTTGCTGGTGTTGCAGACCTTGCGGCCTGGAGCGCGCAATCCACGAGGCGTTCACATTGCGGAGTTGTTCGCCGCCGGCGAGCCGGCCGCGCAGCGCCGCGCGCCCCACCAGAACCGCTATTGGTCCGCGTTTTTCGGCGCCCTCGACGGCGTGCTGAAATGGGCAAATCCGCTCTGGCCGGCTTCCTTGCGGCGGCGTGCAATTGGAGCCTGCGTGGGATTCGTCTCCGAACGGCTGAACGGCGAAGACGGGCTGGGCGCGATCTATCCCGCCATCGCCAACAGCGTGATGATGTATGACGCGCTGAATTATCCGCCGGACCATCCCGAACGCGACATCGCACGGCGCGCCATCGAAAACCTTTTGGTGGTCAAGGATGGCGAAGCCTATTGCCAGCCTTGCGTGTCGCCCGTGTGGGATACCGCGCTCGTCTGTCACGCCCTGATGGAGGTGGGCGGGCTAGAGACGGAGACCCCCGTCCGCCGCTGTCTGGAGTGGCTCGCCGCTCGGCAGGTGCTGAATGTCAAAGGGGACTGGGCTGTCGAACGTCCCGATGTCCGGCCAGGCGGGTGGGCCTTCCAATACAACAATGCCTATTACCCCGATCTCGACGATACGGCGGTCGTGGTCATGGGTTTCGACCGTGCGCGCAAGGAGCTCGGCACTGGACCCGAACGAGACGAAGCCATCGCGCGCGGGCGCGAATGGGTGGTCGGCATGCAAAGCCGGAACGGGGGCTGGGGCGCTTTCGATGCCGAAAACACCCATCATTATCTGAACAATATTCCTTTTGCCGATCACGGCGCTCTGCTCGATCCGCCAACCGCCGATGTCAGCGCCCGCTGCATCGGCATGCTGGCCCAGCTTGGCGCACAAGCCGGCGATTCCCAGATGGACGCCGCGCTCACCTATTTGAGGCGGACGCAGGAAGCCGACGGCAGCTGGTTCGGGCGTTGGGGCGTCAATTACATCTATGGAACGTGGTCGGCGCTTGCGGCCTTCAATGGGGCCGGCATTCCCCCGGAAGATCCCGCGGTCCGCCGTGCCGCGGATTGGCTCATTGCCATCCAAAACCCGGATGGCGGTTGGGGCGAGGGCTGCGACAGCTACAAATTGGACTATCGCGGCCATGAGCCCGCGCCGTCGCGAGCGTCCCAGACCGCGTGGGCCCTTCTGGGGCTGATGGCGGCGGGCACAGTGGATCACGAAGCCGTCGCGCACGGCATTCGGTATCTGCAAATGACGCAAGGACCGGACGGCTTTTGGCCGGAGGAGCATTACACCGGCGGCGGTTTTCCACGCGTGTTCTATCTGCGCTATCACGGCTATGCGAAATTCTTCCCGCTTTGGGCCTTGGCCCGATATCGCAATTTGAAATCGCGCAATTCGCGCCGGGTTGCCTACGGGCTCTGATGATCATTGCCGTCACGGGGTTAGCGCGAGAGGCGCGTATCGTCGCCGGTCCGGGCATCACGGCCCTTTCCTGCGGCGGCAGAGCCGGTCTGTTGCGCGAGAGCCTCGAACGCGCCACGACCAAGCACACGGCCGGGATCATCAGCATCGGAATCGCCGGGGGCCTCTCGCGGTCGTTGAAATCAGGCGACTGCGTGATCGCCTACGAAATCGTGAGCGAAGGCCAGCACATTCCCACCGATGCGTTGTGGAGACAGCGCCTGGCGGCGCGCCTGCCCGATGCGGTCGTCGCACCGATCGCCGGTTCGCAAGGGATTGTTCTTGGCCGCACCTCCAAGGCGGATTTGTTCCACGCCACTGGCGCCTATGCCGTCGACATGGAGTCCCACATCGCGGCGCGGTTCGCGAGCGAGCATCGCATCCCCTTTGCCGCCTTGCGCGCCATTGCCGATCCGGCGGCAAGCGAATTGCCGGCTCTCGTTGCGGGCGCGATCACGCCTGCGGGGAGGGTGAACCGTCTTGGCGTGCTGAAGGCTGTACTGTTTGACCCGCGGCAAGTCCCGGCTTTGATCCGGACCGCGCGGGAATCCAAGGCCGGATTCGATGCCCTACTCCGCTGCCGCGGCGTCCTGGGACCTGGTCTTGCCGGACCGGATGGCAGCGAGCTTGCGCTCGACATGTGAGGAGAACACGAACTGAGCCGGACGCTGCCGGTCGAGCGGGATTTCCGGCGCCATGGGACCATCGGTCCGCACGCCGCGCATCATCACGCCCAAAGCCGCCATCGGCCGCTTGACGCTGTCGATGACCGCGCTGGCCTCAAAGCCGCTATGGACCATGCAATTGGCGCATTTCTCGTAATTTCCGACGCCGTAGGAGTCCCAGTCGGTCTCCTCCATCAGCTCTTTGAAGGTCTGTGCATAGCCTTCGCCTAAGAGGTAGCAAGGCCTCTGCCAACCGAACACGGTGCGCGTCGGGTTACCCCAAGGCGTGCAGCGATAGGTTTGGTTGCCGGCGAGAAAATCCAGGAACATCGCGGACTGCGAGAACGACCATGCCTTCCCGCCTCGCCCGCGCGACAAAATCCCACGGAAGAGCTGTTTCGTCTTCTCCCGGTTCAGAAAATGTTCCTGATCGGGCGCGCGCTCATAGGCATAGCCGGGCGACACCGTGATGCCGTCCAATCCGATGCGTTTCATCTCGTCGAAAAATGCCGCGACGCGCGCCGGCTCGGCGGTATTGAACAGCGTGCAGTTGATGCTGACACGGAAGCCCTTCGCCTTGGCCAATTTGATGACTTCGACGGCCTTGTCGTAGACGCCGTCTTGGCAGACGGATTTGTCGTGCATCCCCTTGTCACCGTCCAGGTGAACCGACCAATTGAAATCCGGATGGGGCGTGTACTGATCGATCTTCTTGGCAAGAAGAAGCGCGTTGGTGCACAGGATCACGACCTTCCGGCGCTGCAGGAATCCGCGCACGATCTCAGGCATCTCGCGATGCAGAAGCGGCTCGCCGCCGGCAATGGAGACCACGGGCGCGCCGCACTCGTCCATGGCTGCCATGCATTCCTCGACGCTGAGCCGCTGATTGAGAATCTCATCGGGATAGTCGATCTTGCCGCAGCCGGCGCAAGCGAGGTTGCAGCGGAACAACGGCTCCAGCATCAGCACAAGCGGATAGCGCTTACGCCCGCTGAGATGCTGCCTGACGACATAGGCACCGATACGGGCGACCTGTGAGAAGGGAATTCCCAAAAGCGTTCTCCAGAAAGAATGCGCGCAGCGCCTGTGCTATTACGTTCGGAGCTCTACGGGAAGCCGGAACTCGACATGCTCTTCCAGACCATCCATTTTGGACACTTCGAGGTCCGCGTCGATGCGGCGAAGGGCTTCGATCACCTCCAAGACCAGCGCCTCCGGCGCCGAAGCGCCCGCTGTCAGGCCTATATTCGTCTTCTCCGCGAGCCAGGCGGGATCAAGGGCATCGGCATCATCGATCAAATAGCTCGGAATCCCTTCCTCGACGCCGATTTCGCGTAAGCGATTGGAATTCGAGCTGTTCTTTGAGCCAACCACGAGGATCACCTCGGCCACCTTGCAGAGCTCCCGAACGGCGGTTTGACGATTCTGCGTGGCGTAGCAGATGTCCGACGTATGCGGACCCTGGATGTCGCGGAAACGCCGTTTCAGGGCCTCGATAATGGCGCTCGTATCGTCCATGCTCAAGGTGGTCTGGGTCACATAGGCGACCGGCGTATCGGGCGATAAATCAAGTATATCAACCTGTTGCCGGGAGGAGACCAGATGCACGGGCGCCCCCGCCTGTCCCATCGTGCCTTCGACCTCGGGGTGCCCGGGATGACCGATCAGGATCAAAGCCCGCCCTTGCGCCACATAATGTTTGGCTTGGGAATGAACCTTCGACACCAGCGGGCAGGTCGCGTCGATCACCGGCAGGTTGCGCGATCTTGCCTCGAGCACAACCGATTGCGGCACGCCATGCGCGCTGAAAACGGTGACCGCGCCATCGGGCACCTCGTCCAGCTCCTCGACGAAACGAGCGCCTTTTTTCTTCAGGGACTCGACGACGTGCTGATTGTGGACGATTTCATGCCGGACAAAGACGGGCTGGCCATTCTTCTCCAGGGCGCGCTCGACGATGTCGATTGCCCGAACCACGCCTGCACAGAAGCCCCGAGGTTGAGCGAGAATCACGCGCATAATGGCTGTGCTTCTCTAAGCGGCCGATCGCCGAAAGATCTTGAGCGTGTTGTTCTCAACACATATCCGTCCAATATGCAGGGTGCGATTCGATTTACGGTCTTACGATCATGACGGAACATTATGCAGAACGCGAATCGACGCAAGATGCGCGGTGATTGTGCTTGAGTTCTATTGCCGTGACATTACGTTTCCCCAATGATCTGCATCACGCATTTCTTCGGTTCATCGGGAGGGCCCGTCCTTGGGCAAATAATCTTGTACCGTTTACATTGGCCGGAAACGGATGAAAGAATAAGGAGGCTGCAAACGGATGAGCGTGCGTTATTCTTCCGTACACGGGGCGCGGCCGGGCTGACGCAGTCTTGACAATTGGGACGACGACAAGTGTGGACGTCGATGAGGGTGGCATGTCTCCGCCGGTGCCTTTGAGTTCTTCTGATTCGATTGCCGAACGGCCGCAGATGTTCTTCGACCTGCGGATGAAGATGCACATTGCCGCCCGCCAAGTCGAAGATATGCTGGAACAGGTTCTGCCCGAGCCGCACGGTCTTCATAGGCGCGTTCACGAGGCCATGCGCTACGCGGTTTTCGCGGGCGGCAAGAGGCTCCGGCCATTCCTGGTGCTGAGCTGTGCAGGTCTGTTTGGCGTCGAGAGCCCGCGAGCCTTGCGTGTCGCGGCGGCAATCGAGGCTTTGCATACCTATTCGCTCATCCATGACGATCTGCCATGCATGGATGACGATGACCTACGCCGCGGCCGCCCGACTACGCATGTGGCGTTCGACGAGGCGACCGCCGTGCTGGCGGGAGACGCACTTCTGACGATTGCCTTTGAGATCCTTTCCGACCCTCAAACCCACCCTTCGGCAGATGTCCGCTGCCGGCTGGTGGCGGAACTTGCAAAGGCGGCGGGGAGTGCCGGCATGGTCGGCGGCCAGATGATCGACATGGAAGCGGTCGAACAGCCGCTTGGCTATCATGAAACGGTGGCCTTGCAGCGCATGAAAACCGGTGCGCTGTTCGAGTTCTGTTGTGAGGCCGGGGCTATTCTCGCGCTGGCTTCCCAAAGCGACTTTGAGAGGCTGCGCAATTATGCGCGCGATTTCGGTCTGCTGTTCCAAATTACGGACGATCTCCTCGATGCAGTCGGCACCGTGGAAAGCGCAGGCAAGGCGGTGGCAAAAGACCGCGAGCAGGGCAAAGCGACCCTGGTTTCGATTCTCGGTGTCGAGGGCGCGCGCCAGGAAGCCGCGACACTGGCACGGCGAGTGGTAGCCACACTGGAACCTTACGGTCCTGATGCGGACGATTTGCGGGACCTTCCCTTATTTCTGCTCGATCGAGACTCTTAGGATATTCGGCTTTCCAATATGAGGATTTGATGGTTTCCAAGACGCCCTTGCTCGATCAGATTGTGTTCCCAAGCGATTTGCGTGGTCTTGACTATTCTCAGCTTCGCCAAGCGGCCGATGAATTGCGGACGGAGCTTGTTGACGTGGTTTCGGTCACCGGCGGCCATCTCGGCGCAGGCCTCGGAGTCGTCGAGCTTACCGTCGCGCTTCACCGCGTCTTTGATACGCCGCGGGACAAGATCATCTGGGATGTCGGTCATCAATCCTATCCGCACAAGATCCTGACCGGCCGGCGCGGGCGCATGCGTTCGGTGCGTCAGGGCGGAGGCCTTTCGGGTTTCACCAGGCGGGCCGAAAGCGAATTCGACCCCTTCGGCGCCGCTCACTCCTCCACCTCGGTTTCCGCTGGACTAGGTTTTGCGGTTGCGCGCGACCTCGCGCAGCAGAAGCACAATGTCGTTTGCGTCATCGGCGATGGCGCGATGAGCGCGGGCATGGCTTACGAGGCCATGAACAATGCCGGCGCTTTGGGCACGCGCCTGATCGTGATTCTCAACGACAACGATATGTCCATCGCGCCGCCGGTGGGCGCGATGAGCGGCTATCTCGCGCGGCTGGTCTCAAGCCAGACCTATCACGGCTTCCGCTATTTCGTGAAACGCCTGATGCAGAATTTTCCCAGACTGATGCGGGTGGCTGCCCGGCGGGCGGAAGAATATGCCCGCGGCTTCTGGATGGGCGGCACGCTTTTCGAAGAGCTGGGTTTCTTCTATGTCGGACCCATCGACGGACACAATCTCGATCAACTGATTCCGGTTCTGGAAAATGTCCGTGATACGAACAACGGGCCGTTCCTTGTCCATGTCGTGACGAAGAAGGGCAAGGGTTACTCCCCCGCCGAAAAGTCGGACGACAAATATCACGGCGTCTCCAAGTTCAACGTGCTAACCGGTGAACAGAAGAAGAGCACCGGCGGTCCGCCGAGCTATACCAAGGTGTTCGCCGAAGCGCTCGTCGCGGAAGCGGAGCGCGACGACAGGATCCTCGCCATTACGGCCGCGATGCCCTCCGGCACCGGGCTCGATCTGTTTGCCTCCCGCTTTCCCAAGCGATTCTTCGATGTCGGCATCGCGGAGCAGCATGCGGTGACCTTCGCTGCGGGCCTTGCCGCCGAGGGTTTTCGCCCCTTTGCTGCGATCTATTCGACATTCCTGCAGCGTGCTTACGACCAGGTCGTGCATGATGTCGCGATCCAGTCCCTTCCGGTGCGCTTCGCGATCGACCGCGCTGGTCTCGTCGGCGCCGACGGACCGACTCATGCCGGCGCCTTCGATGTGACCTATCTCTCGACATTGCCGGGATTTGTGGTGATGGCGGCCGCCGATGAAGCGGAACTGGTGCACATGGTGGCGACGGCGCGGTCCATCGATGACCGTCCATCGGCTTTCCGCTATCCGCGGGGCGAAGGCGTGGGCTTGGCCCTTCCGAAAATCGGGGAACCGCTGGCGATCGGAAAGGGAAGAATCCTGCGCGAGGGCAGTTCGGTCGCGCTGTTGAGTTTCGGCACCAAACTTGCGGAATGTCTAAGGGCCGCAGATCGTTTGGCGGCCTATGGCGTGTCCACAACCGTCGCCGATGCCCGTTTCGCCAAGCCCCTCGACACAGATCTGGTACGCCGTTTGGCGCAGAACCACGAAGTTTTGTTCACGGTGGAGGAAGGTTCCACTGGAGGCTTTGGCGCCCATGTGCTTCATTTTGCCGCCTGGGATGGGCTCCTGGACTGTGGCCTGAAGATTCGCACATTGACGTTGCCGGACCGCTTTATCGAGCAGGATACGCCCGAACGGATGTACGAAAGCGCCGGACTGGATGCGAATTCCATCGCCGCGACGGTCATGTCGACGCTGGGACGCGGACGTGATGTCGCCGCGATGATCGCGTAGGAGATCATCGCCATGACAATGCCAAAATTCCTGTTTGCCGCCCTTGCGATCCTGATCGGTCTGCAGCCGGTTGTATTGCGCGCGGCCGATACGGCCGCCGACCCAGCGGTGCGCCAGATCGAGTCGTTTTACGCCACCCTCCTGGACACGATGAAGCGCGGCGAGCAGCTCGGACTGCAGGGACGCAATCGCCTGCTCACACCGGTCACGGAGGAAGTCTTCGACCTCGCCGCCATGGCCGAGCTTTCGGTCGGCCCGTCTTGGCCCTCTCTATCCGAGAGCGAAAAACAGGGAATCGTCACAGCGTTCAAGCGCATGACAATCGCCAATTACGCAAAGAATTTCGCGAAATTCGCGGGCGAACAATTCCTCGTCGAACCCCTGGTGAAAACACGCAACAACGACAAGATCGTCGAGTCGAAATTGCTGGGTTCGGATAGCTCGAGCGTGCCGTTCAACTATCGAATGCATCTGGTCGGCGACAAATGGAAGATCGTCGATGTCTATCTGAATGGCTATGTGAGTCAGCTCGCCCTTCGCAGAGCGGATTTCTCCTCGACCATCACGAGTTCGGGCGCATCCGGTCTGGTCAAGAAGCTCAATGACATCGTCGACAAACAGATGAGCGGCGGCTAATTATCGCGACGACGCCGACTCCAGCAAAGGCGGCACAAAGAACAGCGTCGTAATCAGGGTCCAAGCCAGGGAGATCATCAGCAATTCTCCCATGCTTGCGGTTCCGGGATGATTGGACAGCCAAAGCGTTCCAAACCCTGTCGCTGTTGTCGCCGCGCTCAGAATGACCGCGCGGGCCAAACTTGACTGCAGGAAATTGTGGCCCCCCGCCCGCCACGCGACCACGAAATAGATGTTGAACGCGACCCCTACCCCTAAGAGGAGGGGGAGCACGATGATGTTCGCAAAATTCAAGGGAAGGTTCAGGACAACACATGTCGCGCAGGTCAGGAGTACGATCAAGAGAAGCGGAATCAGCGTGAGGATCACGTCGCGAAGGTTGCGCAAGAAAATCGCCAGCAGAACGACCATGGCCAGGAACGAGAGCGCGCCCGCCCCTATGAAGGCGTTGACGATCGTACGGCCGGATTCCTGCGTCGAAATGGGAGTCCCCGTTGCCTCTGGTGCGACGGTGCGCACGGCGTTGGTGAAATTTTCCAAAGTTGCATCGTCGTTCGAATCGCCTCTGGCAAACACCTGGACTCGGTTGCGCCCATTGGTTGACACCCATTCGCGCTGCAAATCCCTAGGCAGGGCGGCCAAATCGACGGGCTGTGCCGAGAGGGCGAAACGCAATTGGTCGAGCACCGTCACGAGCCCCGGGACAAGAGCCGCCGTCGTCCGCTCCAAAGTGGCATCGCCGGCCGTTTCAAGCCTTTCCAGCAATAGCGAGAGGCGCAAAGCGGCCTGAGCCCCCGGAGTCGATGCGCCGCCGGCGGCCTTGCGCAGCGCGTTCTTGGTTGCGGCGATGCTTGCCATGGTCTCGGCCTTGCTTGGCGGCGGCTTGACCTCAAACGGGTTCAGGGTTGTGTCCATGAGCTGGGCTGCATCCGATATCAGCGCGAGCTTTTCGGGCTGATCATCCGGGATGAAGCTTGCCAGCGTCAGCGTCTTATCGACTTCGGAGAGTGCCGAAAGGCGGCGCGCCAATGCATCGGCTTCAGCACGCGAGGGCGCGAGAACATCGATCGTATTGGGCGAAGTGTCGGGATCCTTCGCCAAATCGAGAACCGTCGCCATCGATTCCGTCCGCGGGCTGCGCAGATGCAGAGGGTTGGCGTCGAATTTCAGCAAAGGAAGGAGCGCCAATCCGATCGTGGCTGCGACACCGGCCGAAATCAGAATCCCGCGCCTGTGCCGATAAAGGAATGCATCGACCAGCGCGAAGCGCGCAATGCCGACCTCCGTTTGCTCTCCTTTGGGTTTCATCAGTTTCAGAAGCGCGGGTAGCATCGTTCCGCTCAGGAAGAACGCGATGATCATGCCGCTGCCCGCAATCAGGCCAAGCTCGGCCAAACCGGAATAATCCGTCGGCACGAGCGAAAAGAAACAAGCCGCCGTCGCCAGCGCGGCCAACGCCAGGGATGGCCCCATGCTCTTGCCCGCGCGCGCCAGGGCCTCTTCGAGGTCTCCGGAAGCGTGACGCTCGGCGCGGTACCGAACCGTATATTGGATTCCGAAATCGACCCCGATGCCCACGAAGAGCGGAATGAACGCGACGGAGATGACGTTGAAGGTACCAAGCGCGGCAATGGCGAGCGCTGTGGTGATTGCCAAGCCTGCGAAGAGCGTCAATAGAATTGCGGCAATGATCTTCACCGAGCGAACCGCCACCCAAAGTGTCAGGAGGATCGCAGACATCATGAGCCCGGCCATCAACCCGGCTCTGTCCACCAGCGTCGCGAATTCCTCGTCTGCGAGCGGAACCGGACCCGTGAGGCGCACCGAAACGCCCTCATCCGGGTTGAGGTGAAGATCGGCGGCAAGCCTTCGTATCAGATCGTTGGATGCCGCCCCCGGCGCAAGCTTCGTATAATCGAGCACGGCCTGGACCTCGATGATCCGCCGCGTTTCGCGTAACCCCGGCGCCTGGCCCGTGATCAATTTCTGCCAGGAGAGAAAGGCGGGATGGCCCGAGACCGTCTTTTCCAAGGTCTCGGACAGGGCCGTTAAGGCTGGCGAAAGCTGCTCCAGATCGCCTTGGCCGTTCTCGACACCAAGAAGCGCGGTCGAGAGGCTGTCCATGATCCCGCGCATAGAGGGATCGGCGGCGAGCGGCGCGAGAAAAGGCTGCGCGCCGATGATCTGCTGTGTCGCCTTGCGAACGTCTTCGGCCGGCAAGAACAGCAAACCGTTTTTCGCGAAAAACGCGTCACCCTGGATGTCACGAACAATGGGAAACTGCTTTGGCTGCCCAGCAAGCGCTTTCTCGAGCGCAGCAGCGGCCTGTTGCGTGCGTTCGGGCGTCACCCCGTCAATCACCACGACGGTCAAATTGTTTCTTTGCGGGAAGGCTCGATCGAATTCGGCTTGATACTGACGCCAGGGAACCTCCGCGGAGATCAGGTCCTCGGCATTGCTGTCCATTTCAAAATTCTTCGACACATAGAAGCCCGCGCCCATGGCGGCGAGAATGCTCGCCAGGACAACGGCCCTTGCATGGCGGCAGCAGATGCGCACCAGCAATTCGAACGCG
>DASQIQ010000191.1:0-4287 GCA_035631495.1 Micropepsaceae bacterium | reverse complement strand
AAATACGTCATATGGTTCTCGGTGCGCGGCGCGCTGCCCTTTTCGCTGCTGCTGCCCTACGTGAATCTATTCTGGACCGGCGTTCTTTCGGTCTTTATCGGCCTCACGCTCTCCTCGTCATTTCCGGCGATCGTGGTTTACGCGCAGGAACTTGTGCCCGGAAAAGTCGGCACGATCTCCGGCCTGTTCTTCGGCTTTGCATTCGGGCTTTCAGGTCTGGGAGCCGCCGCATTGGGCTGGGTCGCGGACCGCACCAGCATCGAATTCGTCTATATCCTGACCTCTTACTTGCCTGCGCTTGGTCTGCTTGCAGCCTTGTTGCCCAATCTCAATGCGGTTCCGAAGGTCCCGCTTGTGCCGGCGCCCGCGCAGGAGTGAGAATTTGCCGCGTTCCGGGTTGGGCTGTATCGTCTTTCTGCAGGGTTCGCGAAAGGAATAAACGCGATGAGAGTGCCGTTGCGCTATGCGATGTTCCGTGGACGCATGAAATCAGCCTTGGCCGTCGGCGCCATGACGGCGCTTGCAGGCCTGCCGACCCCCGCGGCGCCCGCGTCCGAAGTCACCCAGGTCGATCTGAAGCTCGTCATCGCTACGGATGTCTCGCGCAGCATCAATGCCGAGGAAGCGCGGATTCAACGGGAGGGAACCGCCGAGGCGTTTCTCAATCCCGAGGTCATCAAGGCGATTCAGAGCGGCGCGCTGGGCCGGATCGCCATCGCGATGATCGACTGGTCCAGCCCGCAATTCGACAGAGTCGTGCTCGATTGGACGATCGTGAAAGACAAGGCCAGCGCCACAGCCCTTGCCGAAAAAATCCGCGCCATTCCGCGGACCCCAGGAAGACGGACCTCCATCAGCAGCGCCCTCGAGCTTGGCTCCTTGCTGCTCGAATCGAGCGACAAGGACATCCACGCCACCCGCAAGGTAATCGATGTGTCCGGCGATGGCCCGAACAATGACGGCAACCCGATGCAGGAATCCCACGACAAGACGATCGCCACGGGCGTCGTCGTCAACGGTCTGCCGGTCATGGACGAGAACGCCAACGGCTATTATCCCGGCCTCGACAAATATTACGCGGGCTGCGTGGTCGGCGGAAAAGGCGCATTCGTCGTGGTCGTGAAGAGCTTCGCGGATTTCGGAGCCGCGATGCGGCACAAGCTGATCCTCGAAATCTCGCAGAACGAGTCACAGATCAAACAGACGCTCGCTAGCCTTGTGGGAAACCAGCTTCTGGTGCGGACGGCGGCGGGCAATGGAAATGCGCCCGCGACGCCCCAGGTGTTGCGCCCGACGAACAACTATCCGGGAGGATGCGATATCTATGGCGGGTTCGGCGGCGGCTTCGGGCGCTTCTGAGCGGGCGTCTTAAGGTCCGCTGCGCGATCCGGCAAATCGCACCACACAGCGCGCGCCGTGATCCGTTGTGACGTTCAACGTCCCGCCGAGCTGCTTTGCCAGAGCGGTAACCAAACCCAGGCCTGACGCGCGCTTGTGCGGCTGTCCCATGGTGAAGCCGGGGCCGTCATCGGCGACTTCCAGCACCCATTCGGAACCGTCCCGGACCAGCCCCGTTCGGATGGATACGTGGCCGCGCCCTCCTCTCGCATGCTTCACAGCGTTGGTGATCAATTCGTTTGCGATGAGGGCGAGTGGGACCGCCGCGTCGTTCGCCAGCAGACCGGACGCAGCTTCAATCCGAATGTCGGCCTTGCCCCCGAGACCCTGGCTCGCATTACGGACCAGCGCTTCCAGCAAAGCGCGGGCCTCGAAGTTCGTCGCGTCGACGCAATAAAGGCTGTTCTGTGCCGCGACCATTGCGCCGACACGGCGCACCGCATCGGCCAGAACTTCGCGCGCTTCGGGAAGGCTCGCCTCGCGCGCCGCCGCACCGAGCAGCGATTGCAGCATCTGCATATTGTTCTTCACCCGATGACTGATCTCACTCATCAGGGCGTTTGAGTCGGTTTGGTTCATATAGGGCTCAAATCGTCGCCAACGATGCCTAGCCTCAGCGCGCGGGTCGCCGCCCGGCGCCGGATCGAAGGAACTTCGTCAATCTGCGTTCGTAAGAACCCTACTCGCCCGAGATGAGTGTGGTCTTCGCGGTAGGGACCGCGCTGTCGCGGTCCATGATGTAATCGTGGATATTCTCCGCGCAGACGTCCTCGATGAAATTACCCCTGGCGCGGTTGTACACCACCACTCCCGACCACGGCATGTTGAACGTGCCCGCATCTTCGACGGTGAAATCGACGCGCATCACTTTGCCCTTGTAGCTGCGATCGACCGCGTCGTCATCGCCGCGGAAGCCGCCGGTGCCGCGAGGTTCGGTCGACACTGCCTGATCGATCATGTGATAGCGCTCGACAACATGCAGCGCCTCGGTGTGCGGCGTGCCGTAGCGGTCAAGCGAAGAGAGGTGTGCGACCGCAACACCGATCGTATCGACGACCAGCGTGTCGCCTTCGTAATGGCCGATGGAATCGCCATACCAGGAGGGCGTGACCTTGGCCGGATGCGTGGCATTCAGACGGACGTGGCGAACCTGCGAGCCGTGCGAGTACATCAGCGCCACCTGGTCCTTCTGCTGCAGGACCTGCAATTGCTGATTGCCGAGAATATAGGGCGGCGGCTCGGGCCAGCATTGATTGTGGGCGGTGGGGAACGCATCGCCGGTCTTGGCGATTTCGCCGTTGCGCTTGACGATCTCAGCGGCCCAGGGCTTGAGCATCGGGTCGTTGTAATCGCCTATCATCACGTTGCGGCTGCCGGAGATATTCTTGAGCGGGCCTTTGCCTGTCGCCGGCGCGGAATAGTCGATGGTGTTGCGGCCCCAGACGCCGGAAAGATCGGGAATGCCCGATGCGCTTTGTGCGCTGACCGTGGCCCAACTCCCGGCGACGGCGATAGCGCCAAGCAAACCCCATGCGCGAGAAATCGAGCGAACCATCCAAGGCTCCCAACTGGCTTTGCGGCGGACTATACCGCGCCGCCTCGCCATAGTCTCGCCTGGCGCGGGCCTGATGGTTTCCGCCAGAAATAGAGGGTTTTTTTGATGGACATGTCCGGAAGCGCGAGGTTAGGGCCCCCGTCTTGGGCTATCCGTGGTCGTAGGCCTCTTTTAGCGCCTTGATGTCGAGTTTGTGCATTTGGAGCATGGCCTCCATGACCATTTTGGCCTTTCCGGCATTCTTGTCGCTGAGCATCTCGCCCAAATCTTGAGGTACGATCTGCCATGACAGTCCGTATTTGTCCTTGAGCCAGCCGCATTGTCCCGGCTCGCCACCGGCTGAAAGTTTCTCCCATTTCTCGTCGATTTCCTGCTGGGTGTCGCAGTTCACAACAAACGATATGGCCTCGCTGAATTTGAATATCGGGCCGCCATTCAACGCGACAAATTCGTGTCCATCGATCTCAAACGCGACGGTCATGACCGATCCTTTCGGCCTTCCGGACGCCCTTGCCCCTTCCGCCGAGTAGTGGGTCACACTTCGAAGCTTGGAGTTCTTGAAAATCGAGACATAAAACTTCGCAGCTTCTTCGGCCTGATCAGCAAACCATAGGAAGGGCTGAATCTTTTGCATGTCGCTCTCCTTTGCGCGCGATCTTGCGGCGCTCGATCTGGGACCCAAGTATTTTGGCCTATAACGATCATGGACGCGCGTCGTTCCGAGACAACCGTCCGCGCAGGAGCGCAAGGATGCGCTGAGGGGTCACGGGAAGTTCCGTCACGCCGAAGGGAAGGCCGATGGCATCATCGATGGCGGAGGCAATGGCTGCGCCCACCGCGGTCACGCCCGCTTCGCCTGCGCCCTTGATGCCGAGCGCGTTGAGTGGGCTTGGCGCATCTTCGCTCAAGACGACTTCGACCGCGGACACTTCGCACGCGGTCGGGATGAGATAATCGGCAAAGGTCGCGGAAAGCGGCTGTCCGTCTTCACTGTAGCGGAATTCCTCATAGAGGGCGCCGCCCAACCCTTGCGCATAGCCGCCCGCGATCTGGCCCTGGATCATCATCGGATTGACGGCGCGCCCGATGTCATAGACGACGAGGAAGCGCTCGATGACGACGGCGCCGGTTTCGGGATCGATGCGCAGCTGCGCGATATGAACGCCATAGGGATAGGTCATGTGATCGGTATGGTGCCGTCCTTCAGCGGTCATTTGGCCGCCATGCTGACGCGCGATCTCGCCCAGCGCGACAGATGGTCCGGATTCCAGTCCGCGCCGCACGACCACGCCATCGACGATGTCGAGTGCAATCGCCGGCGCCTGCAGCAGTTC
>DASQIQ010000190.1:0-6674 GCA_035631495.1 Micropepsaceae bacterium | reverse complement strand
GCATCTGGTGGTCGGGCGACACGTCGAGCCATCTGGGCTACATCGAAGTGTTCGACCAGTAGACAGCGTATTGAAAAAGTGGCGGAGGACAGTCAGTCCTCCGCCACTTTTTTTCGGCGCTCTATGCGCACGACGTTCGGTCGCGCGCATAGAGTTTTCGTGTCTACTTATCGATTAGGCCTCTCCACGCACATATTGATTGAACCACTCAATCGTGCGCGTCCACGACTGCTGGGCCGTGACCTTGTTGTAGCGTTCCGGCGTGGCGTCATTGAAGAAGCCATGCACGGAATTCGGCCAGATATGGCCTTCATAAGTGATCTTGTTCTTCTTCAGCTCGGCTTCCTGTGCAGGGTACGCCCCGGACAAGGCCTTATCGAGCCCGCCGTGGTGGATGAGCATGGCCGCCTTGATTTTCGGCACGTCTTCCGGCTTGGGTGCGCCGCCGTAATACGGTGCCACCGCCGCCATGTCCGGCCCCATCAGAACCGACAAGGTATTGGCCATTCCGCCGCCGAAGCAAAAGCCGGTTGCCCCGATCTTTCCTGTCGAGTCGGGACGGGCTTTCAACCACTGCGCCGCGGCAAGGAAATCCTGCGTCCTCTTGGCGCCGTCGAGCTTGCCGAATAACTGGCCACCCTTGAAATCGTCGCCCGGATAACCGCCGACCGAGGTCAGCGCATCCGGTGCAAACGCCATGAAGTTCTCAAGGGCAAAGCGCCGTGCCACGTCCTCGGTGTGCGGGTTCAATCCCCGGTTCTCGTGAACGACGATGATGCCCGGCAGTTTCGCAGGCATCGCCTCGCGCGAAGTCTGGCTGTCCGGACGGGCGAAATAGCCGCGGATGAAGCCATGGCCATTCGGCGAGGGTATGGTCTCATAGCTCACCTTGACGCGCTCGTCGTCCTTGCGGACCTGCTGTCCCAGCGCGTAGTTCGGCATCAACCCGTCGACTATCGCCGTGACGGTAAGACCGGCAACGGCATAACGCTTCACGCCATCCATAAAATCACGGCGGCTGATCTCGCCATGAATCAACTGTGAGTATAGTTCCACCGCTCCCGCGGGAATTTTCCGTTCACTTGTCATAGTGGCTCCTTTCGCTCCATGGAGGCTACCATTCATTGCTCGTACGACTTCTGATGCGTGTAACTGGATTGGAAACTCGCGACGCCCCGCCGCCCGGACCGCCGAGCAGCATACCTCCACATGGCGCGCACGATAGCAGAGAAGTCGGGTTCTGGCGATTGCCGTCCTGCGAAATGATGCGGTCACAGGGCGGTTGCCTGGGCGATATCCGAGCGAACAAGGGATACCCGAATCCCCAATATCCATGCTGGTAGCAGCGGAGGGATTTGAACCCCCGACCAAGGGATTATGATTCCCCTGCTCTACCACTGAGCTACGCTGCCACGAGGCGGGGGATGTAAGAGGGGGGCTTCTTTTCTGTCAAGCAGAGCGGCAATGGCGCCGATATTGCGTAGATTCTGCCGCGGCGAGGGCGGGTTCGGTCTTTGTTATCCAGCCGCCACCCAGCACGCGCGTGCCGTTCTCTTCGTAGAACACGCAGGCCTGGCCGGGGGCGACGGCATTCTCGCCTTCCGTCAGTTCGACCTCGGCGGCCCCCTCCGCAAGGGGTGAAATGCGTGCCGGCGTCGATTCTCGCGTGGAACGCACCTTGACCCGGCATGCCACGGTCTTAAGGGCCCCTTCGCCTAGCCAGTTGACATGAGCAAGCTTGATCTTCCGTGTACGGAGTTGCTCGCGCGGGCCGACCACCACTTGCCGGGTCTGCGCGTCCAAGCGCAGCACGAATAGAGGCTCCTCATTGCCCCCAAGACCCAGACCTTTGCGCTGTCCGACCGTAAAGTGGATGATCCCCGGATGGGTGCCCAGAACGCGCCCTTCGGGATCGATGATCTCGCCCGGTTCTGCGGCGTCGGTGCGCAGGCGCTTCACAACATCGCTGTAACGGCCCTGCGGCACGAAACAGATGTCCTGGCTGTCGGGCTTGTTCGCATTCCTCAACCCAAACTCGGCGGCGATGTCCCGCACTTTGGCCTTCGGCAAATCGCCAAGCGGAAAACGCAGCATGGCGAGCTGTTCGCGCGTGGTGGCGAAAAGGAAATAACTTTGGTCGCGTGAATCATCCCGCGCGCGGTGCAGCTCCGGGCCGCTCGCGCCGGACACACGGCGCACATAATGGCCGGTGGCGAGGGCATCAGCACCGAGTTCGCGTGTCAACGTCAGCAGGTCCCCGAATTTCACGCGCTCATTGCAGCGCACACAGGGGATCGGCGTTTCGCCCCGCGCATAGCTTTGCGCGAAATCTTCCATGACTGCCCGCCGGAAACGCTCCTCGTAATCGAGCACGTAATGGGCGATTCCGAGCTGCTCGGCGACGCGCTTGGCGTCGTGAATGTCCTGACCGGCGCAGCAGGCCCGCTTCTTGTTTGCCGCGGCGCCGTGATCGTAGAGCTGCAAGGTGACGCCCACAACGTCATAGCCTTCACTCGCCAGAAGGCCCGCCACGACCGAGGAATCGACCCCGCCCGACATGGCCACGACCACGCGGGTTTCGCGCGGAGACTTGGTAAATCCCAGGCTGTTCAGGGTGTTGTTCATGGCGGCGCGACTATAGGCAGGAGTAGAGCGCGCGCAAGCCTCATGGACTAAGATGCCGCCATGGCTCCGCAATTGGGCGAACTTCTCTACTGGGCCGCGTGCTGGATCGCGGCGATCGTCGCGCTGCTGGGACTTGCCGCCTGGCTCACGGGAAGCCGTGAATCCTGGATCGGCGTGACCACCTTCGTAGTCGTTGCCGTGGGGATCTGGGTAATCGGGCGCGTGAGCCTGTGGGTCTCGGCGGTAAAACAGGCGAGGACGCGGCGGCGCTGAAAGCTAGACGAGCCAGATCGGTGGATCAGGGCGGCAGGAAATTGAGCAGCGAAAGCTTGTTCAGAGTCGCGGTGATCTGAAAGGTCGCCTGCAGCGCGGTTTGATCCTGGTTCAGCTTCGCCAGCGCCTGGGGCATGTCCACGTCTTCCAAGCTTGAGACGAAGCCCTTGTACACCGTCGAGGTTGCTTGCAGGCGGCTCAGCGTGTCCTGAACCATTTTGTAGCGAATGCCGTTCGATGCGGCTTCCGTGTCCACGCTCGTCGCAGCGCTGATGGCGGTCGGGATCGAGTTCTCGAGGAAAGTCTGCTGGGCCGGCGTCGTCTTCGCATCGAAGGGGCCGTTTGCACCGGCGTCGAATTGGGCTACCTGCTGAAACAGCGAAAAGAGCTGGGTGCCGAGATCGGAAGCCAGCATTCCCACCTGAACCGTCTGTCCATCGCCGATGCGTACGCTGCTCTTGACGGTGCCGTTGGCAAAAGCCTGCGGGATGGAAGGAAGCGCAATGAGATCGCTCAATTTCGACACCGTCACCGGTGGCGTCTGACTCCGATCTCCGGCGTAGATGTAGCCGTTGGCGTCCTTCGAATTGAGAATTTCCACGGCCTGATCGAAGTAGCCTTCCATCTGAGTCATCAGCGAAGTGGCGTCCTGGTCGGCGGCGGCCTTGGTGATGGTTTCGCGGACCTGACCCATGAGCGTGCTCAATTGGCTCATTTGTGCGTCTTGGAGATCGAGGCGCGCCGATGCCTGTTGCGCGGCCGCCGTATTGGCGTCGGCGCGCGCGCCGGCCGCGCGGGCCGACTCCATCACCGCTGTCTTGTCGCCATAACCGCCATATGTATCGGCGAGCTTGCCGGTGACGACTTGGCGATTTGAGGCATCGAGGGCCGCCTCGGTTTTTTGGATCTGCGCGAGCATGAAATTTGCGCTGGCGGCCTGGCCGATGCGATCGAGCGACATGGCTAGCCACCCACCGCTTTCAGCAGTTCGTCGGAAAGCTGTTGGGCCATGGTAATCAGCCGCGCCCCGGCATTATAGGCTTGTTGCAGCACGATCATGCTTGCCAGCTCCTCATCCATATTGACGCCGGACTTCGAACTCTGATTCTGCGTTGCGACCTGCAGGCGCGTATCCTCGGCTTTCTTGGAGATGTCGATCGCATTGCCCTGGCTGGCGACATCCTGATAGAGCGCCGCGGTATAATCGTTGAATGTCACACTGCGTCCCGACAGGTTGCCGGACGATGAGAAGGCGTGGGCCTGATTGAACAGATCCTGGAGCGCAAGAAGTCCCCGGTTGTCGCCGGGCGAGGCGACAACGCTTGAAAGGGCAGTCGAGCTATCCAGCGTCGGCTGCGCAAAAGCCAGCAGCTGGGGCGAAGCCTGAATCGTAGGGGTCACGCTGAAGTTGCGCCCCCGCGCTAGCTTTTCCCCGATGCCCATTCCGAACAGCGAGGTGAAGCTCTCGCCCGTGGTCCCACGCGTGGTGGTATCGAGCGTGACCTCCAGATCATATCCGCTATAGCCGGCGGCAGGCGTGACCTGCATCTGGCCGTTGGCGTCAAGCGCGAATGTCGCCTTTCCGGTAAAGGCGGTGTTGAGCGCGGTGATCATGTCGCCGATCGTGGTGCCGGCCACAGGAACGGTGGTCTCGCCAACGCGCTCGCCATGCGGCCCCTTCAGCAGGAGCGAGATGGCGCCGCCGGGCGCCAAACCTGCCGTGTCGGCGGCCGTCAGCCCGGTGGTGACGATAGCGTTACCGCTTGCCTGGAACAGATCGTTCAGGCCGAAGAAGTGTGAAAAAGCGACTCCGCCGCGCGAGGTGGCATTTCCCGGTTCGTCGCCGATGACCACGCCATTGCCGCCCGTGGCCGATACTGTCAGAACGCCGTCGGTGAAACTGGCGCTTCCATTGCCTCCGAGCGCGGTGTTCAGCGCGGCGACAAAACTTCCTACCGTTCCGCCGATGGCACTCGCTCCGCCACCGTCGACGCTGAGCGTTCCCGCGCCGAAATCGATCGCAATCTTGTGCTGAAGAGCTCCGCTATTGGGATCGACCAGGCCTATCGTCGTCGCTCCGGTAAAGTTCAGCGCGTCTGTGGAAAGAAGGCCGGTCTGGCGCCCCGTCATCGATTGCGGCGGCGGCACTGCGGTGCTGGCGTTGTGAGTCGCATTGAAGGCAAGAGAGACCGATTGCGCCAACGCGCCCAATTCTTCGCCCAGGGAGACGAGAGTCCCGTCGCGCAACTCGAGGAGCCCGGCGATCTTGCCTTGCGTAGCGTGGGGATCGAAGGTGCGTGGACTATCGATGGGTTGGCCTGTCTGCCCGCTGATGGTCTGGACCGTGATCGGCGGGAAGGCGGGACCGACACCGGGGGTAAAGCTGAGCTGAGCGTAGGCGTCGCCGACAAGCTGCACGCCGTCGGTCGTGGATACCCACAGGCGGCCGTCGGTCTGTTGCGCCGTCCGTACATCGACAATCTGGGAAAGCTGCTTCACCAGGGCATCGCGCTCATCCAACAGCGGCGATGCCGTGTCGCCGGAGAGCAGCGCCTGATGAATCGCAGGATTGAGGTCGAAGATCTTCTTGATCAGCGTGTTGGCTTCCGAAACGGCTCCGTTGATCTGCTGATTGGTAGAGGCCCGCAAATCGGCCACTGCCCCCGAAAGGTCGGAGATGGATCTGGCCAGAGATTGAAACTGGCCCGCCGTGCCGAGTCTCGAGGCCAATGCGGTAGGGTCGAGAGATGCCTGGCCTAGAGCCGCATAAACCGCACTCAGCTGACTGCCGATGGACTGTCCGTCGCCGGGTTGCCCCAGGGCCGTATTGAGCTGCTTCATGATGTCCGCTTGCACGTCGTAACGGGCGGAGCTGCTGTTTGATTTGATCACTTCCTGATCCAGAAATGCGTCCGCGATCCGCTGAATCTCTTCGACCTTGACGCCGCCAAGTACGCCACCGGCGATGAGCGGCCCTTGCTGCACGACGCGCCGCACATAATTGGGATTGTTCGCGTTGGCGATATTGTTCGACGTCACGCGCAACGCGGCTGTGTTCGTCAACAGGGCCGACAAGCCGCTGGAAAGGATGCCTTCGAGTGACACGGGTGCGCTCTTGCTCCTGTCGAATGACACGGGCTCGCAAATCCGGGTGCAAGGCCGGTGCCAACCGGTGGGGGGCATGAAGGGGGCATAGCGGCGGCGAAACGGGCGCCATGGCTCTGCGAAACACCGGTAGGCTTTGCCGCGAGCGGCAATTCATGCCGGGCGAAAAGCGGCGCCGGGAACATCCGCTGAATCATCCTCGACCCGCGCCCAATCCTGCCTTCACCGGGCTTTCCATGGGTTGTCGCTGCAATCGGCGGTCGTTGCTGCTTCTGGTCCAGGACTTGCTACCGGCATGCCGGAACTATGTGGAGCCGCCATGACCGGCGTAGCAACGCTATCAGCAGTCAGCATTCCGGGTATTGCCCCGGCGATGCCGAATACCGGCGATGGCGCGCCCGGCACGGGATCCATTTTCGATGCCCTGCTTGCTGCATTAGCGCCCATCGCTTCGGATCCGTCTGGCGCGCCGTCACAAGCCGCTCCGCAAGCCGCTCCGCAAGCCATGCCGCCCGCACCTGCGAGCGCGTCCGACGCGGTCAGCGCGCAAACAGTCCTCCCCGATGCCGTTGCGTCCTTGGAGGCGGCGCTTGCCGCCAGCCTTCCCTTATTGCTGCCCTCAGAGGCGCAATCCGATCCGGCAAAGCCCGGCACGGCGCTTCCCAATTCCA
>DASQIQ010000189.1:0-2826 GCA_035631495.1 Micropepsaceae bacterium | reverse complement strand
CGAATTCTGCAATGTCGCCGCCGGGCCGTTTTGCGGAATGCTGCTGGCCGATATGGGGGCCGACATCATCAAGATCGAGCCCAGGGACGGCGACATGCTGAGGCAATGGCCGCCGCACACCGACGGCTTCAGCGAAAATTTCGCCTCGCTGAATCGCGGCAAGCGCTCGATCGCCCTTGATCTCAAACAGCCTCGCGACCGCGAAATCGCCTGGCGCATCATGTGTAAAAGCGATGTGGTGATTGAGAATAATCGGCCGGGCGCCATGGACCGTCTGAGGCTCGGCTGGTCCCACATCCACTCGGTAAATCCGCGGCTGATCTATTGCTCGATCTCGGCCTATGGGCAGAGCGGCCCCAGGGCCGGGCAGGGCGGCTTCGATGTCACCATGCAGGCGGCGTCCGGCGTGATGAGCATCACCGGCGAAACGGGCCGGCCGCCGGTGAAATGCGGGGTTCCGGTTGCCGATTTCACGGCTGGGCTCTACGGCGCGTTTGCCATCGCCGCCGCCTTGGCTCGCGTCCGCGCGGGCGGCAGCGGGGTGCATATCGACGTTCCTATGCTCGCAACGACCCTCGCCATAGCGGCGCTGCAAACGAGCGAATATTTCGGCACGGGCCAAGACCCCAAGCCGCTCGGTTCCGCGCATCCTCGCAACGCGCCCTATCAGGCGTTTCGGGCGAGGGATCGCTTCTTTGTCATCGCTGCGGGCAACGACAAATTATGGGCTGCCGTCTGCGATATCGTCGGGAAGCGAGAGCTCATCGCGGACCCGCGGTTTCTGAGCGTGCGGAATCGCGCGCAGAACCAGACCGAGCTCGCCGAAATCCTGGAACGCACCTTCACGACGCGGGATGCGGCCGAGTGGCTGGCGGAATTCGAACGCGCCGGCGTGCCTTCGAGCCCCATCAACACCTATTCCGAGGCAGTCGCCGACCCTCAGGTGCAGGCGAACGATTGGGTGCGGGATTTGCTCCTGCCGGGAGGGACGCGCACTCGGACCTTCGCTTCGCCGCTCGCTTTTGACGGCAAGCGGGCACCCATCCGCAAGACCCCGCCGCGCTTGGACGAGGATCGCGAAGCCATCCTCGCCCTGATCCACGACCCGGTTTCAGGTGCGGGCAAGTAGAAGGATGTTATAATTGTTGGAGTGCGGGCTAGCCGGCTTGCGAAGCCCGCTCGAGGGGAGTGACTCGTCGTGTCTGACCACAGACTCAAGCTCGCATTGAAACCTATCCTGACGGCCGGATTTGCGCTGAGCCTGCTGTGCGCCGCACCGGCCTTGTGGCCGGCCCTTGCCGCGCCTGCCGCCAAACGCGCCCCGATCCCCGATCTTGCCGCGGCAAACCTCGCCTGGACCAAGGTGGCCGATGATTTTCAAGCGCCCGAGTCTGGCCCAGGTCCGGTCTCCTTTGAAAAAGCCCACCCCTATATCCCCAACAATGACCGCGGCGTGCAGGTGACGGTGCGCATCGCGGACGTCACCAACCCCATCCTGAAGCCTTGGGTGGCGGAGCAGATGAAGAAGTCGAACGAAGAGGCAGCCGCCGGAAGGAGTGCCTTCGAAGCCCATGCGAGCTGCTGGCCCGGCGGGGTTCCCGGCTTCCTCATCATGGGCCGCGTCAATCCGATGTATTTCATCCAAAGCCCCAAGGAAGTGTTGATGATCAACGAGGGGGGACCGGACATACGCCATATCCTGATGGATGTGCCGCATTCGGCGAACCCCAAGCCCTCCTGGTATGGCGAATCCGTCGGCCATTACGAGAACGGCGACACGCTGGTTGTCGATACGATCGGGTTCAACGATAAGAGCTTCATCGACAATTACCGCACGCCCCATACGACCCAGCTCCATGTGGTGGAACGCTTCAAGCTGGTCGAAGACGGCAAGACCTTGCAAGTCTCCTTTACCGTGGAGGATCCAGGCGCCTTCAACATGCGGTGGTCGGCGGGCCAGATCTATCACCGCGATCATGAAGGCACGATGATCGAGGCTCCCTGCGCCGAGAACAATGGCGTCATATTCGACGCCGCCGTGGGGCCGATTCCCCAGGCCGACAACCCAGACTTCTGACGGCGCCCTGACGACATGAGTAAACGCCCGATACTCCTTGGCGTGATGATATCTTTGGTGTTCATCGCCACTGCATCCGCCGCGGGTCCGACAGGCGAATGGCTGGTTGCCGAGCGGACCGCGCGGATCAGCATCGCCGATTGCGGCGGAGCGCTGTGGGGTGTGGTTTCGTGGGAGGCAGATCCGGGCGGGGTGGACGACAAAAACCCCGATACCGCCAAACGCGGCCGACCGACATTGGGGATGCCGATTCTGCTCGGGATGAAGGAGCGTGGAGCGAACCAATGGGCTGGCCAGATCTACAATTCGGACAACGGCAAGACCTATTCGGGGGGCCTTACCCTCATCAATCCGGATCTGCTGCGCGTGCGCGGCTGCATATTCCTGATTCTGTGCGGGGGCGAAAATTGGACTCGCGCCGCATTGACCGCCCAAGACAGGAACTTGTCCGAAGGCGCGATCTGCGCGTCGGACAATATTTCGCGATAGCTTGAACGCGGGCCGGGAGCAGTCACAATTTTGCATGGATTTTCCTCAGCTTAAGGGATAGTGACGCTACGCCGCCTCGCCCTTTGGAAATCTCGATTGCCTTATTCCCTCTGGACAACCGCGTTCGAATTGCTGGTGCGCATCTGCTGCCGCCATGCAAGGGCCGTTGTCCTGGCGAGCATTCTCGCCGCCATGGGCGCGGGCTTCTATGTGTCGAAGAATTTTGAAATGGACAGCAATGCCGAGGACCTGATCTCCGC
>DASQIQ010000188.1:0-9269 GCA_035631495.1 Micropepsaceae bacterium | reverse complement strand
GGGCTTTGTGGTGATGGCCGCAGCCGACGAGGCCGAACTCGTTCATATGGTCGCCACCGCGCGCGCGATCGATGACCGTCCTTCGGCTTTCCGCTACCCGCGCGGCGAGGGCATCGGCGTGCCGATTCCGCTGATCGGGGAACCGCTTGAACTTGGCAAGGGGCGCATCCTGCGCGAAGGAAGCTCGGTCGCGATTCTCAGTTTCGGCACGCGCCTCGCAGAGTGCCTGAAAGCGGCCGAGAAGTTCGCCGCCTATGGATTGTCGGCGACAGTCGCGGACGCCCGCTTCGCCAAGCCGCTTGACACCGATCTGGTGCGGCGGCTCGCGCAAAACCACGAAGTCCTGCTGACCGTCGAGGAAGGCTCCATTGGAGGCTTCGGCGCGCATGTCCTGCACTTCGTGTCGTGGGACGGATTGCTCGACCGCGGACTGAAGATTCGCACCATGATCCTGCCCGATCGTTTCCTCGATCAGGATACGCCCGAACGCATGTATGAACTTGCGGGCCTAGACGCCAAGGCGATTGTTGCTGCCGGGCTTTCGGCGCTGGGGCGTGAACGCGACGCCGCTGCGGTGATCGCATAAAATGATGTCATCCCGGAAGCCGCGCAGCGGCTATCCGGGACCCACGGCGATAACGGGCTCGATGACGCTGTATGTCTACATTCTTGCCAGCAAGCCGCAGGGTACCCTGTATGTCGGTGTCACAAACGATCTGATCCGCCGCGTGATAGAACACAAGAACGGAGAAATCCCTGGTTTCACGAAGCGATACAAGGTGAAGCGGCTGGTTTACTACGAACCATTCGAGGACTATCAGGCAGCAATCGCGCGCGAGAAGAAGTTGAAGCGCTGGCGGCGGGATTGGAAGCGGTCGCTCATCGAGGAGACAAACCGGCACTGGGCTGATCTATTTCCCGCGATTGCGCCAGGCTTCACCGTGGGTCCCGGATCGGACGCCAACGCGTCCGTCCGGGATGACAATTTTTGATAGTGCTGGACAGGTGAATACGTCCGTCCGGGATGACATTCTTGATAGTTTTGACGATGCCGGATCGAAATGAGCGCGCCGACGTATTCCTTGTCAGCCACGGCTTTGCCGCAAGCCGGGCCGACGCGCAGGCAGCAATTCAGGCAGGACGGGTCGAGGCCGATGGACAAAAGATCACGAAACCGGCGCAGAAATTGCGTGAGGGCATGACCATACAATATGAGGCGTCCCATCCTTACGTTTCCCGCGGTGGGGTGAAGCTGGCCGCGGCGCTGGATCATTTCTCGCTTTCGCCGGAGGGGCGAGTCTGTCTGGACATCGGCGCCTCGACGGGAGGATTCACGCAAGTCCTTCTTGAACGCGGCGCCGCGCGCGTCTACGCCATCGATGTCGGGCATGGGCAATTGCATGCCAAGCTGCGAACCGATCCCCGCGTGATCGCGCTCGACGGCTTGAATGCGCGCGATCTGACGGCGGCGAAGGTTGCGCAGGCGCCTCAGGCCATCACTGCGGATGTCAGCTTCATCAGTCTGAAGCTCGCTTTGCCGCCCGCGCTCCATCTCGCCACGAAAGATGCCTGGGCGGTGCTGTTGGTGAAGCCGCAATTCGAGTTGGGCCCGCGCGGCGTGTCCAAAGGCGGGATCGTGCGCGATGCCTCCGCCCGTGAATCCGCTGTTGCGGAAATCGCCGGCTGGATGAAGGCGCAAGGCTGGCAGGTGGTGGGCTCCATGGACAGTCCCATTGCCGGCGGAGAGGGCAACCGCGAATATCTGCTGGCCGCAAAACGGGCCGAAACTCAGCGGCGTTAGTTTCTAAAGCGGTTTCCGATCAAGTTGAATCGGAAACCACTCCAGGACTCTTGATTGGTCGCATTTTCTGCGGCGAACCGCGAACACACTTCGCCTGAAAATGCTCTACGCCTTGCCCAATCCCATCATCGCGAGTGCCGCGCGGCCTCCCCAGCCATAGGGATTGGCCATCGTTTCCTGCAATTCGTAATGGTTGTGGTTTGGGGCGACGATCAGCTGAACCGGTTTGCCGGCCGCTTTCACGGCAGCCGCGAATTCGCGGGTCTGGCGCTGAAATTCGGGCGTCTCGTTGGTTCCGTACAACAGCACAAGAGGCGCGCGGAGTCTTTCGATGTGCCGGATGGTGCTCATCGATTCTTCCATGGCGTCGTCGAACTTCACGTATTTGGCGCGCGCCGAGAGGCGTACCGGCTTCATCTCATACATGCCGCTCAACAGGATCCCGCCTTTGATGATGTCGGCAGGCAGACCGAAATCCTTCTGCCAATCGGTCACCAGGGCAACGCCCGACAAATGCGCGCCGGATGATTGTCCGCAGAGATAAAAGCGATTGGGGTCGCCGCCGAAACTTGCGGCATTCTTGTACACCCAGGCAACCGCGCGCTTAACCTGATCGGCCATCACCCGGATGTCGCCATTGGCGGCGCCCACCGCGATGAAGTCGGGCGTGACGTAATGGGCTCCCGCGCTGGTGATGTTCTCGGCCGCGAAATGGTACTCGCGGGAGGATCCGCCCAGCCACGCGCCGCCATGTACGAACATGAATATGGGCGCGTTGGCGCGATTTGTGCGGAAGATGTCGAGCTTTTCGACTTCGGTCGGCCCATAGGATTCGCGCCTCGGCTCGCCCATGCGGCGGCGCACCTCTTCGCTGTTGGTGGTTCGCCGCGCCTGGATCTGGCCTGCGAGCGGCGCATAGGAACTCTGATCATAGGCGGCATCCAGCTCGATCTGGTCGTAATTCATGAAGACGAGGGGGCCCTTGGGATGGGGCGCGGGGCCGATGCGGCAACCGGCGGATGACGTCTCCGTGGCGTTTGCATGCGCGGCCATCGTGACGGCTGCGGCCGTGCCGAGCACGGTTCGCCGTGTATGCTCGGAATTCTTCGGGTCGGAGTCGCGTTGCATCCTGTTCCCCATGGTCCTATGTGGCATCCATGATGTCATGCCTACTTCCCCAGTTTATCGATAGCCCGCACGTCGCAACAAGCGCCGATATGGGCGCAGGCCCTAAATGATCGAAACCGTCGAAATCTTGCGGCTTGGGCACGCAGGGGACGGCATCACCGCCGACGGGCTTTTCGTGCCCTATACGGTGCCGGGCGATGTCGTGCGCGTCATCCGCGAGGGTGCTCGCGGCCGGCTGCAGGGAATCGTCACGCCGGGTCCATCGCGGACAGACCCGATCTGTTCCCATTTCGGGCGCTGCGGCGGCTGCGCTCTGCAGATGATGGCGCGGGGGCCCTATCTCGGTTGGAAACGCGATTTGGTTCTGAACGCGCTCGCGCAGCGCGGCTTCACCGATGCGCCGGTGGAAGAGATGCGTGCGGTGCCGCCGGGCACGCGGCGGCGGGCGATGTTCAAGGCACGCGCCGATTCGGGGCGTGTCGCACTGGGATTCTACGAAGCCGAAAGCCGCCGCCTGGTCGACATTTCCGAATGTCCCGTTCTGGTTCCCGCGCTTGTCAGGCTGATCGGGCCGCTGAAGGCGCGACTCGCGCAGATTCTCAAGCCGGACGAAACGGCGGAGCTGCATGCCACGGCGACGGAAACCGGAATCGATCTGTCGCTGAAGATGAAACGCGCCCGCAGACCCGATCTGCTGATGGCCTTATCGGAATTGGCATCGGCATTGAAGCTTGCACGGCTCAATTGGAACGGCGAGACCGTTGCGATGGCGGCGACGCCCGCCATGAGCATCGGCCGATTCACCATTGCATTGCCGCCCGAATCCTTCCTGCAGCCGACGAAGGAAGGAGAGGCCATCCTGCAAGGCTTGGTGCGCGACGAAGCGGGAAGCGCGCGGCGCATTGCCGATCTGTTCTCCGGCTGCGGCACATTTGCGCTGGACTTGGCCGAGGGACGCGCCATCCACGCCGTCGACAGCGCAACTGCTCAGATTGAGGCTCTGGCCGGGGCCGCGAAAGCGGGCAGGGCGAATCTCACCGCGGAGACGAGGGACCTGTTTCGCAGGCCATTGCTCGCCTCCGAGGTCGCGCGATTCGATGCCGTCGTGCTCGATCCGCCGCGCCCCGGGGCAGCCACGCAGGTGCAGGCTTTGGCGCAGTCCACTGTCCCCATCGTGCTTTATGTGTCCTGCAATCCCGCGAGCTTCGCGCGCGACGCGCGCATCCTTGTCGATGGCGGCTATCGTCTGACGCGGGTCGTGCCGCTCGACCAATTCCTATGGTCGCCCCATGTCGAGCTTTTCGCGCGATTCTTGCGCGAGTAGCGGCGCTATTTGCCGATTCTCGCATTTTCGGCCACCATGGCCGCGTCTCTTCAGAGCCCATCGCAATGATGAAGCGTGTCTTGTTGATTCTGCTGTTGATTTCGGCAGGCGCGTTCGGCGTCGCCCCGGCATCCGCCGGGCCGTTCGACAATTGGGCCGCCCTGGTTGTGGCCGGCGATTCGCGGGCGCATTCCGGCGCCCCGAGCGAAGTGTTCGACAATGCGCGCCGCGATCTGGTGACGGCGCTCAAGCAGATGGGTTTTGCCGAGAACCATATCGAGCAATTTTCCGCCCGGCCCGAGCTTGATCCCACGACCAAGCCGCTCCACTCCGACGCCGAGCAAATCTACGTCAATTTCAACAAACTGACACAGCAGGCCACTGCCGGGTGCTTTATCTATTTCACTTCGCACGGTGCGCCGTTGGGAATCATCGTCGGCGATTCTATGGTGCCGATACGTACGATTTCCGACATCGTCGACCGGACCTGTTCCAACCGTCCGACGGTGATCATTATTTCCGCGTGCTTCTCCGGCATGTTCATCCCGGTCATGCACGCTGACAACCGCATGATCTTTACCGCCGCGCGCCCCGACCGCACATCGTTCGGCTGCGGCGAAGCCAATCAGTACACATTCTTCGACCAATGCGTGCTGGAGTCCTTGCCGAAATCGCCGGATTTTCCCGCTCTCGCAGTGACGACAAAGGATTGTGTGGGGGCGCGGGAAAAAGCGGAAATGGTCGAGCCATCCTCCGAACCGCAGCTCTATGTCGGCTCGGCCATCGCGCCCTTGTTACCGAGCTACAAACTTAGCGGCAATTGACGAAGCGTCAGCCCATTTGCGCGCGGTGGCGCAGCGCGTGGTCGGCCAATACGCACGCCATCATGGCTTCACCAATGGGGACAGCACGAATGCCAACACAGGGGTCGTGCCGGCCCTTGGTCGCGATCTCGGTGTCGTTCCCGGTGATGTCGATGGTCTTGCGCGGCGTGAGGATGGACGAGGTTGGCTTGACCGAAAAACGCGCGACGATGGGCTGACCGGTCGAGATGCCGCCCAGAATGCCGCCTGCCTGATTGGATAGGAAGATCGGTTTTCCGCCCTTCCCGCGGCGCATCTCGTCGGCGTTTTCCTCGCCCGTCAATTCGGCTGCGCCCATTCCCGCGCCGATCTCCACGCCTTTGACCGCGTTGATGCTCATGAAGGCGGAAGCCAGATCGGCGTCCAGCTTGCCATAGATGGGCGCACCGAGTCCGACGGGAACGCCATCGGCCACGACCTCGACGATCGCGCCGCAGGATGATCCGGCCTTGCGCAGGCCTTCCAGATAATCCGCCCAGCGATTGACCACGCCCGCATCGGGCGCATTGAACGGGTTGCGCTCGACTTCATCCCAATCCCAGCGCGAACGGTCGATTTTGAGCGCGCCCATCTGGATGAGGGCGGCGCGTATTTTCACCTCGCCATACATCCGGTCCAGGATTTTCCGCGCAATGGCCCCCGCTGCGACGCGCGAAGCGGTCTCGCGAGCCGATTGCCGTCCGCCGCCGCGATAATCCCGTAACCCATATTTGGCCCAATAGGTGTAGTCGGCATGGCCGGGGCGGAACTTGTCGCGGATATCGCCATAATCCTTGGAGCGGGCATCGACATTCTCGATCACCAGCGCAATTGGCGTTCCGGTCGTCACCTGTTCCGCGAGGCGGTCGTCCTGGAACACGCCCGACAGGATGCGAACCGAATCGGGTTCCTTGCGCTGGCTGACGAATTTGGACTGGCCCGGCTTGCGGCGATCGAGATAGACCTGGATGTCGCTTTCGGTGAGCGCAATGCCCGGTGGACAGCCGTCGACCACGCAGCCGATGGCAGGGCCATGGCTCTCGCCGAAGGTTGTGACACGGAACAGATGGCCGAAGCTGTTGTGTGACATGACGCTCCGTTTCTAGGCAAAGGGGTGGAATCCGTCAAACGGGCGGCAGAGGGCCGTGATATTCGTGGCGGGTGAGCACCCCATCGGACACGCGGAACACGCAATCCTGCGGCTCATCCAGGGCCGACATCTGTTGTGCGTCGAGGCCGAGGATCAGGCCGCGAAGGATGCGCGTGGCGGCGCCATGCGAAATCGCAACCGTATCGCGATTCTGCTCGCCGGCCCATTCCGTCAGCCGCTCTGCGACCATGGCGTAGTTCTCGCCGCCGCCGGGCACGCGCACATTCCATTTGTCGTGGAGACGCTTGTCCCACATGGCAGGATCGCGCGCCTTGGCCTCGTCATCGGTAAGGCCGCTCCAGTCGCCCAGATCGATCTCCATCAAACGCGGGTCCATATCGTAATTTCGGGGAAGGCCGAGTGCTTCCAGCACGAGTTCCATTGTCGTACGGGCACGCGGTAACGGACTTGAGACGAATCGCGGCGTCGGTTGTCCCGCGAGCAGCCCGGCGAGGATCGCGGCTAGCATGCGCGCTTGCAGACACCCATGTTCGGTCAACGGAGTGTCGTTGCGCCCCTGAAATCGCTTTTCGACATTTGCCAGCGTTTCGCCGTGGCGGGCAAAATAGAGTGTGACGCCGTATCTTAGCTCAAGCGCCATCATATTTGACGACGGCGATATCGGGCGCGTCTTCCGCCTTCATGCCGACGACATGATATCCCGAATCGATGTGCAGGATTTCGCCGGTAACCCCACGCGCCAAGTCCGACAAGAGGAACAGCGCGCAATCGCCCACTTCGGAAATCGTCACGGTCCGCCGCAGCGGCGAGTTCAGCTCATTCCATTTCAGGATATAGCGGAAATCCCCGACACCCGACGCGGCCAGCGTGCGGATGGGCCCGGCAGAGAGGGCATTGACCCGAATGTTCTTCTTGCCGAGATCCTCCGCCAGATAGCGCACGCTCGCTTCCAGCGCGGCCTTTGCCACCCCCATGACGTTGTAATGGGGCATGACCTTTTCGGCGCCATAATAGGTCAGGGTGAGGAAACTGCCTCCATTGGGCATCAGTTTTTCCGCGCGCTGCACGACCGCCGTGAACGAATAACAGGAGATGTTCATCGTCATGGCGAAATTGTCGGCCGTCGTGTCAACGTACCGGCCTTTAAGCTGTTCCCTGTCGGAGAACGCGATGGCGTGAACCAGAAAGTCGAGCTGCCCCCATTTCGCCGCGAGCTCGGCGAAGGCCGCATCCAGCGAAGCGGGCGAGGACACATCGCAATCGATGAGCGCCGCAGGACGCAAAGGCTCGACAAGCGGGGTCACCCGCTTGCGAAAGGCTTCGCCTTGATAGGTGAACGCGAGTTCCGCGCCATGGGCGGCGAGCGATTGGGCGATGCCCCAAGCGATCGAGCGCTCATTGGCGACACCCATGATGACACCGCGCTTCCCCTCCATGATGCCTGAACTGCCCATACGACTATCCTTTGCTAGTGCGGTGGATTTGGAGTTCCTAAGATTTTCATGGCATTCGCATTTAGGAACTTCAAATCCGAAACCGCACTAGATTCCATAAATTGCTAGTGTGGCTCTGAATCCGAAATTCGCCCGGAGTATTGCCCAAGCACTTGCGAATTTCGGATTCGCCACACTAGTGTCCCGATTCCGAAATTCGCAACATCTTGATATCAGCCTTTTTGCGAATTTCGGAATCCAAGGGACACTAGCAACCTATTGGTTCCTAGTGTCGTTTTGGTCTCGAAGTTCGCCCGGCGCCCGATATCGATGTTGTGGCGAACTTCGAAACCACGACACTAGTGCCTCCATCCTATAGCGGAGGGTCGCGCCGCACGCCAAGCGATCATGTTGTTCGATTGTTGTTCCACGAAACTACACTTCGTGGTCGTGCGAATTCGAATCAGGGAACTATTTTGAGCTTCGCCCGCGGGTCGTATTCATTGTCCCAGTTTTTGACGAATGCATCCAGCTTGGGATCGGAAGGCTCCGGCAGCGTCACGACCAGGCGCACATAGAGATCGCCAGGTGATTCAGCTCCGGTTCCGGGCATTCCCTTGCCCTTTAGCCGGAGCGTTCGGCCGCTGTTGGAATGAGGCGGGATCGTGAGCGTCACCGACCCGGTCAATGTCGGCGCTTGTATCTTGCCTCCGGTGATCGCCTCCTTGAGGGTGACCGGAAGTTCCATCCGCAAATCGAGCCCGTCCCGTTCCAGAAATGGGTGAGGGGCGATGTGGATGGTGATGAACGCATCTCCGGGCGGACCGCCACTCTCACCCGGCGCGCCTTGTCCCCTGAGTCGAATCTGCTGGCCGTCCTTGACACCTGGGGGAATGCGGGCTTCGAGCTGACGGCCGTCGGCGAGAACGACACGCCTCGTGCCGCCCAGCGCGGCTTCGTGCAGGGATACCGTCGTCTCAAGCTGAACGTCGGGCCCCTTTCGGGGCTGGTTGCGCCGCTTGCCGCCGCGGCCAAGACCGCCGAGAAGATCGGCGAAGATGTCGTCGGCCTTCAGGCCTTCGGAGCCGTCGCCGCCGCTCCAATGGAACTCAAAGCCCTGCGGTCCGGCACCGCCGGCGCCGCCCCGCGGGCGGAAGCCCTCGAAGCCTTGCTCAAATCCGCCCGGACCTGCCCCTGCCCCGGGGTGGAAGCCCTGATTGAAGCCTTTCGGCTGTCCGGCCGCGTCGATTTCGCCCCGGTCGAATTGGGCGCGCTTTTCCTTGTCGCCAAGAATTTCGTAGGCGCCGCTGACCTCCTGGAACTTCTTGACGGCCTTGGGATCGTTCGCATGGGTGTCTGGGTGATGTTTCTTGGCGAGCGTGCGGAAGGCCTTCTTGATCTCGGCCTCGGTGGCTTTCTTGGTGACACCCAAAATCTCGTACGGATCGCGCATAGCTCTTCCCTTTACCGCCTCTATATAGGGAGAGTCTGCCCTTGAGGGTAAGGCCTCTCGGCTAGTTGGGTAGACCTGTTGCCGGGGCCCCCATCCGTTATGATCAAGCAGTAGCGCCGCTTTAGGGAGGAAGACATGACCGTTCTAAGGAGAAAATCTGGGCTTTTGCTCGGCCTC
>DASQIQ010000187.1:0-7147 GCA_035631495.1 Micropepsaceae bacterium | reverse complement strand
CGCCCATTCGAGCACCGGCTTGCCATAGGTCACGGGGGTGGACCAGGGCGTCGTGAAGACGTTCGGATCCTCGACCGTGATGAAAAGCTGCAGGTGCTTGCCCCGGTAGCTGAGATCGACGGTCAGCGGGTTGGGGCGGGCATTCTCTTTTCCGTCCCGCTCCAGACCTTCTTTGGCGGCGTCGTAATCCAGCAGCCGATATCGTTCCACGACGTGCAGAGCCGGACTTTGCGGCGTGCCGAACCAGTCGATCATGGCGAAGGGCCCGGCCTTGATCCCCACCGTGTCGATCACCAGCGTGTCGCCTTCGTAATGGCCGACGGAATCCCCATACCAGGACGGAGTCACCACGGCTGGGTGAGACGCATTCATGCGGATGTGGCGGACTTGATGATCGGTCTGATAAATCATGGTGATCTTGTCGCGCTGCTGAAACATCTCCATTCCGTTGGACGGCAGAATGAAGGGCACCCCGTTGGGCCAGCACTGGTTGCGCGGATTGTGAAAGCCAAAATGGGATAACGACATCTCGCCGAACTTCTTGACGGTCGCCGCCGCCTCGGGCTTCAGGATGGGATTGGTGTAATCGCCGGCAAGAACCAGGACGTTGCTCACGCCATCGGGGCGCCGCACTCTGTTCTTCAGTGAGGTCGGACCCGACGCCAAGGGCTCGAAGCCGGGGAGGGACGGGTGAGCCCACATGCCGGAGAAATCCGGAATGGATGCGGTGCCGGGCGCCGCTTGCCCCAAGCCGGGTGTCACAGCCGCCGCTGCCAATGTCACCGATAAGAGGAAATTCCGCCGCAGCGCCTTCATGCTCCCCTCCCTTTCATGGTTCGGCCTGTATTTCGTGTGAAATTCTACACCTTTTGCGTGTGCGCTTGAAAGGGCGCGCGCTGCTGCGCGCCCGGTGCCAGGACATCACTCAGAAATCGGGCTTATCGGCAGTGGGCACGTGCGCGTCCTTGTCGGAATAGTACTGCGCTTCATAATAGTGCCCGATATTTTCGGCGCAGATACGTTCCTCCCATGCGGTGCGCGACGCGCGCAGATAGGTTTGGGTGGCCGACCAAGGCATGGTGAAGACGCCGGCATCTTCCACGGTGAATTCCAGCTGCAAGCCCTTGCCCCTGTAGTTGCGATCGATATTGTCCCCGACGCGCGGCCACTCTTTTTCCGTCCGTTCTTGGCCTTCTTTGGCGGCTTCATAGTCAAGCAGCCGGTAGCGTTCGACCACGTGCAAGCCTGCCGTGTACGGAGTGCCAAACCGGTCGATCATGGTATAGGGCCGGAGCTTGATCCCCACGGTGTCGACGATCAGTGTGTCGCCTTCATAATGGCCGACGGAATCTCCGTGCACGGATGGAATGACCTTGGCGGGATGCGGCTGGTTCAGCCGGATTTCGCGAAAGTCATCATCGTGCTGGTAGATGATGGTGACCTTGCCTGGCTGCTGCAGCAGCTGGATATCGAAATTCCAGAAAATATAGGGCACAGGGTTCTGTAGGCATTGGTTGTCCGGGTCCGGGAACGCACGGCCGGACAGCGAGATTTCGCCGCGCTGCTTGACGATCTGCGCCGCCTCGGGTTTGAGGATCGGGTTGGTGTAATCGCCGACGAGCTGATCGAAATTTCCCGCGCCCGATGGCAGGCGCACCTTGTTCCGTACCGGGCCCGGGCCGGACAAAGGAGGCCCAAAACCCAGGCCTGGATGCGCCCAGATGCCGGAGAAATCCGGAATCGATGCGCCGCTTTGCGCAGCTTTGTCTGCTTGCGCGGCTGCCAGCGTCTCCGTTTGCACCAAGGCAAATGTCGCAGCTGCTCCGGCAATGACGACACTGACCATGGAGACTGAGAACCGCCCGCGCATGCTGGTCTCCTTTTGCCGCGTCCTATGTTAGGGTGACGTGACGGCCCCTTGACGTCCAAACCAGCGTGAATGATAGCGTTTTTCGCCATTGGCGATAGTCCGATCATGAGGGGTGAAGTGCCTAAAGGGCGTGCACCATGAACTTGCGGCGGCGGGATGTTGTGCTTGTGGTGACAATGGCGGCAGCATTTGCGCCTGTCCTAGGGCAAGCGGCGACCCAAGGCGCCGCATCGATCCCGGATTTCTCGGGGATCTGGGTGCATCCGACCCTCCCGGGCTTCGAGCCTCCTTTATCGGGACCGGGCCCGGTAAGGAATCGGTCGCGCATGCCCAATGGCGTGGGCAATTTCAACCAGCTGGTCGGCGACTACACCAATCCCATTCTGAAGCCTGAGGCGGCGCAAATCGTCAAACAGCACGGCGATCTTTCATTGGCCGGCGTGACCTATCCCACCCCGAGCAATCAGTGTTGGCCCGGCGGCGTGCCCTATATGTTTTGGAATATCGAAATGCAGATGTTCCAACGACCGCGGGAGATCACTCTGCTTTATCTGGTCGATCATCAAGTTCGCCATGTGCGCATGAACCAGCCCCATCCGGCGAAGGTGACGCCGTCTTTGCTTGGGGATTCCGTCGGCCATTACGAAGGCGACACGCTGGTGATCGATACGGTGGGGATCAGGAAAGGGCCGTTTGCGATGGTCGACATGTACGGCACGCCGCACAGCCCGGCCCTTCATGTGGTCGAACGCTACCGGCTGCTCGATTACGAGGCCACGCAAGCCGCGGCCGAACGCGACGAAAAGGATAATCTCCGCTTGCCCGACGAACGCAACGACGTCGCGGTGGCCGTCGATCACAATTACAAAGGCAAGGGGTTGCAGCTCCAATTCACCGTCGAGGATGATGGCGTGTTCACGACGCCTTGGTCGGCGACCATAACCTATCGGCGCGCCGCCAATGAATGGCGCGAGAATGTCTGCGCCGAGAACATGCACGAATATTATTACAACAAAGAGGCCGACGTCCCGACCGCGAACAGGCCGGATTTTTAGCAGACGCGGCTCAGAAATCTGGTTTGTCGGCTTTCGGCAACCCGATCCAGCGATCCTTATAATATTCGTTTGGATTCTCGGCGCACACCTGTTCCAGCCAGGTCATGCTCGGGTTCTCGCGCCGGTACGTCACATAGCCCGACCAGGGCGCGTGAACACATTCGGGTCTTCTACCGTGACGGTGACCTGCAATCCTTTCCTCGTGATGTCCGGATCGAGCAGCCTCGGCGCGGCGTTGAGGCGTCCCTCCATTTTTTCGTAGCGCTCTTGTGCCGCCTTGGCCGCGGCGCCGTCAATCAGACGGTAGCGCTCCACCACATGGAGCCCGCCAGTCACCGGCGTGCCGTAGCGGTCGACCATGGCGTAGGGGCCCGGTTTGATGCCGATGGTATCGACCACCAGCGTGTCGCCCTCGTAATGGCCGATGGAATCGCCCATAGGCGAAGGCGTCACTTTTGCAGGGTGCGAAGCGTTCAGGCGCACGCGGCGAACCTGATCATCCTGGTCGTAGATGATGGTGATGCCATCCTTCTTCTGGAGCATCTCGAGGCCAAGCTGCATCGCCAGGGTGAAGGGCGGGTTGTAGGGTCTGCACTGGTTCGAAGCGTCGGGATAGGTGTGGCCGCTGACCGAAATCTCGCCCTTCTTCTTGACGATTTCCGCGGCCTCCGGCTTCAGGATGGGATTGCGGAAATCGCCGACGAGCTGGCCGATATTGCTGGTGCCGTCGGGCATCCGCGCCAGATTCACCACCGGCTTCGGCCCGCCCTCGACTGGCTCGAAATTGAACGCATTCCTTCCCCATCTGCCGGAAAAATCCGGGATCGATACGGCGCCTTGCGTACCGCTATCCGACGGCCCGGCCGCGAGCGCGGGTGTTTGGCCCAACGCCGATGCCGCAGCCATCCCCACAAAAAGCAAATATTGACGCCGCAGATTCATGCTCCTACCCGCTTTCCCTTCCACAGCTCCGCCGGCAGCTCTCAGATAAAGCTACCCTCTTTGCCTGTGTGCTTGAAGGGGTGCCCTTCGTCCTCACCGCCAGATACGCACCCACCGCTCGTGTCCCGATTCCGAAATTCGGAACATATCGATATCGCCTTTCGGCGAATTTCGGAATCGAGAACGACGGCAGTCTTTTTTCAGGGCGCGAGACACCGGTCATAGCCATAGTGGGCGAGCCAGTCGCCAATGGCCTGGTCGAGACGGGCTTTTTGATCGTCCGTCAACAGGGTGCGCCAATCGCCGGCGCGATAATCCGATACATGATCGGTTTGGAATCCCGTTTGCGGGTCCCAAACGCGCACTGTCCCATCAGGATTTAATATTTGCGCGTCCGCGATATCGGCATCCCCCGCCGCGCGGCGTCGCTCATAATCATTCCGTACAGCTTCGATCCGCCGGCGCACCTTTTCCCGTTCGAATTCCGCTGCGATGCGGGCAATGCTCTCATTGGGCAAGTCCAGTCCCAAGAACATGCTGATCCGACCGGCGACATCCATGGGCTCGGTGGTGATCTTGCCATAGTCGAGACAGAGCGAGAGATGAGGCGGAAAAGCCCGATAGTGGTCGCAGAGCATGGTCCAGATGGTGGATGCCGCGAGCGCTTGTTCGAAATCGTATCGGGTGAACCGCATGAAGGAAACGATCGCATCGCGCGGATCGCGGAACGTGCTGATAAAGCGGTTCGCAGGCGAAGGATTGCGCAGGGGGCTGTGGACTTTCAGACACCAAACACTGTTGGGCGAACAATCCCTCAACCCTTTGCGCGCCTCCGCCACCATCTGCTCATCGCTTTTTGGGATGGTGTGGGGGAGCACCGTAAGGCCGGCCTCGCGCAGCAGGGAGCGAACGATATTGAAGGCCCACATCGAGGCCGAGCGGGGCATACTGGCAATCCACACGACTTTATATGGAATATCGGACATAAAAAGGCGCATTCGGTCCTGCGTCGAAGCAAGGGCCGATTTTGAAAGGGTTATTTGGTCGTCAGACAAATTCGAGGTGGGTGCGAACCGCGACAAGAAGTGGTGGCGAGGCACTCGAAACTAAGGCGATGTCCTACATTACAATAGGGCTATGACCTGCATATGTATCAGGCGTTGCCTGACACACTCTCTTACAACTTAAAAAAATGTACATCAGCCGCTCGGCTGATGTGGTTCTGTCGCCGCTGCTTAGAACGGCTCATGCGCGGTCGTTTTGGGGATGCGGCAATTGCCGCGCAGTTTCGCCGGGCGTACCGGCTAAGCCTTCTGAAGGCGTCTAGGACGCGTGGCCCAAATACTGGGACATCCGCGACAATTCCGAGGCCCACAGATTGCCGTTCCCGACGTGGCCAAAACTCATAAGGGCCGCGCAAACGAACAGGAAGGTGAATGCAAGAAACGACAACCTCAATGTCCGCGGCGCCGGCGGCTCGCTAAAGGATTGGGGCGGTGCCATGTGAACATGCTTTGTCATGGCGGCATTAGGCGTCGGAAACGAAATAGGGACAATGCAAACCCAGACAGAGCGTCACCAAAAGGCAAAGACGGCTTCTCAAACTTGCCGCAAATCCCTTGGGATTCGCCTCGCAGGTCACAGGAAAGCTTGCAAACGCCTGCCTTGCGCCCCGTATTTAGGGCTATAAAAACAGAGCCTAAGCGGGCAAACTTGAGCGGATAGGCGAGCGTCCATCTGTGGGGATGTTTCCATGAACATAAATGTTGGATTTGCGGCGGCTGGGCTTATCACCGTCATGGCCGGTGCGGCATTGGCCGCTGACGGCGACCAATTTCTCGTCAGGGGCGACGCAACAAAGGCGACCCTCGAACAGAACATGCTCAACATCGCCACCGCCGAGAAGATCGCGCAAGCCTGCGTGGCCGAAGCCAAAAAGGAAGGCGTGAGAGTGAGCGTTGCCATTCTCGACCAGTTTGGCGAGCAGATTTATTTCTATCGCATGGACGGACAGGGCAAGCAGGGAATCGCGACCGCATTTCTCAAGGCCAAGACCTCACTCAATACGCGTCAGCCGAGCAGGGCTACGGCGAACGCCGTGGCGCGAGGGGCAGTTTCGGAGTTCCGGCAATGGTCGTTCGGCAATTTCTCCCAAGGAGGCGGACTGCCGATTATCGTCAATGGCAATCAGCTGGTCGGCGCCATCGGTGTCGGCGGCTCGCCGGGGCGTCCGAATTGGAACGATGAAATCTGCGCCTGGCGCGGCTTGAGCCAAGTCATGGGCAAACAGCCCGATCTCCTGCCGGTGGTGAATCCGCCGCCCGCGCCTCCAGCAGGCGGTGGACGTGGCTAAGCGCAATTAAGCCACGGGGGAGGCCTTATCGCGGCCGAGCGCAATGGTATCGTCCGCGTCGCACGCAATGATCGCCCCGTGATTCTCGGCGGTGCAAAGTGGAAATCCGGGTTTCGAGAGTTCTAAGAACTGAGTGGAGGATCGCATGGGAAATCGTCTGACATCTTTAGCCATCGGTGCCGGCCTGGTGATGGCCAGCCTGGTTGGCGGGCTTGAGCTGCGAACGCTGGGCCAGACGGCAGCGGCCGCACCGGCTGCTGCGCCCGCCGCGCCAGCGGATACGGCGGCCTTGCGAGCCCAGTACGAGAAGTGGCGGACCGAGTTCAAAACCTGGGGCAAGTGGGCCCCATTAGGACAGGAGTCCAAGGGCACGACGAGTCTCATCACGCCGCAGAAAGTCGCCAGCGCGTTGAAGCTTGTGAGAAACGGGATCGTGGTGTCGCTCGCGCATGCCGAGCCGCAAGTGGTCGCCGCGGACGTCAACGCCGCCGGCATCTTCCATCGCGTCACGAACACCATCACCGATGGCGGCACGACGGACAATTACCAGGTGAGCTATCACGGCCAGACGGTCGCGCATATCGACACCTGGTGTCACTTCTTCGAAAACGGCCAGATGTATAACGGCGTCCCGGTGAAGGACAACGTTACGAACGAGAGCGGATGCATCAAAGGCGGTATCATGAATTGGAAGGAGGGCATCACCACGCGTGCTGTCCTCTACGACATCGCCGCGCTGAAGGGCGTGGACTGGGTCGATCCCAACGTGCCGATCACGCGGGCGGATCTCGAAGCGTGGGAAAAGAAATCCGGCGTGCAGATCGGGCCCGGGGACATCCCGTTGCTCTACACCGGCCGATGGAAGCGCCGCGCGGCGGTCGGTCCGTGGACGGGCGAGGTCGCGGGCTATTACCCCGACACGATCCC
>DASQIQ010000186.1:0-2158 GCA_035631495.1 Micropepsaceae bacterium | reverse complement strand
CTGGCCCAGACTGGGCGAGCTCGGTCTGTTCGGCGTCACCATCCCCGAAAATTATGGCGGGGCCGGCATGGGTTTTGTCGAACAAGTCATTGCCGTCGAAGAAATGAGCCGCGCCTCCGCATCGGTTGGATTGAGCTACGGTGTTCACGCCAATCTCGTCGTCAATCAGCTGTTTCGTTTTGCGACCGAAGAGCAGAAGCGCAAATATCTGCCGCGGCTGCTTTCAGGCGAATGGATCGGCGCGCTCGCCATGAGCGAGCATTTCGCGGGGTCCGATGTCCTCTCAATGCGCACGCGCGCCGAGCGCAAGAAGAACGACAGCTTTGTCCTCAATGGCACCAAGATGTGGATCACCAACGGGCCGATTGCTGATCTCATCATCCTCTATGCCAAGACCGGCGACCCCGCTAAGCGGAGCGGGATCACCGCCTTCCTCATCGAGCGCGGTTTCTCCGGTTTCTCCACGGCGCAGAAGCTCGACAAGTTCGGCATGCGGGGCTCCGACACGGGCGAACTGATCTTGGACAATTGCGAAGTGCCGGCGGAAAATGTCCTGGGTGCCGTGGACAACGGACTCCATGTTCTGATGTCGGGCCTGGATCATGAGCGCGTTGTGCTTTCCGCGGGTCCCGTCGGCATCATGCAGGCATGCATGGATCTGGTTCTTCCCTATGTGCGCCAGCGCAAACAATTCGGTCAGGCGATCGGCGAATTCGAGCTTATGCAGGGCAAGCTCGCCGACATGGACACTTCGCTCAATTCGAGCCGCGCCTATGTTTACGCCGCCGCGAAGGCCTGCGATTCAGGCAAGATCACACGCAAAGACGCCGCCGGGGTCATCTTGTTCGCCGCGGAGCGCGCCACCTGGATGGCGGGACAAACGATACAGGCCTTAGGGGGCATGGGCTATGTCAACGAGATGCCAGCCGGCCGGCTCCTGCGCGACGCGAAACTCTACGAGATCGGCGCCGGTACCTCGGAAATCCGCCGCATGCTGATTGGGCGCGAACTGTTCGAGGGAAGGGAATGATCGCGCCAGATGGGAACAGCTGATCGCATTGTCATCGCCGGAGCGGCGCGCACGCCACTCGGGAGTTTTCACGGCAAGCTGAAAGGAGTTTCGGCGCCATCACTCGGCGCCGTTGCGATCGCGGCCGCGCTGAACCGCGCCGGTCTCGATGCCACGGCACCCGATGAGGTTATCATGGGTTGCGTGTTGCCGGCGGGCCTGGGTCAGGCGCCGGCGCGGCAGGCTGCGATCGCCGCGGGGATTCCGGACAGCGTCGGCGCGACGACCGTGAACAAGGTCTGCGGCTCGGGCATGAAGGCGGCGATGCTGGGGCATGACGCGATCCTCGCGGGCTCGGCCGAGATCGTCATTGCCGGCGGAATGGAGAGCATGTCCAACGCGCCCTACCTTCTGGACAAGGCGCGCAGCGGCTATCGTATGGGCCACGGGAAAATGTACGACCATATGTTTCTCGATGGTCTCGAAGACGCCTATGAACGCGGCGCGTTGATGGGCAAATTCGCCGAGGACACAGCTGAGAAATACCAATTCACACGGCAAATGCAGGACAGCTTCGCGACCGAATCGCTGATGCGCGCGAAGAAGGCGAGCGAATCCGGCGCCTTCGCGCACGAAATCGCACCTGTGCGCGCGGACGGTGGAGAGGTCGCCGTCGATGAGCTTCCGGCCCGCGCCGATCCGGCAAAGATCCCGCTCCTGAAACCGGCGTTCCGCGAGGGGGGCACCGTCACCGCGGCGAATTCCAGCGCGATATCGGATGGCGCCGCCGCGCTTGTTCTCATGAGAGAGGGCGAAGCCAAGCGGCGCGGCGCTACGGTCCTCGCGCGGATCATCGGTCATGCCACGCATGCGCAAGCGCCGCATTTGTTCACGACCGCGCCGATCGGCGCCATCGCCAAACTTCTGGATCGCGTCGGCTGGAAATCCGATGAGGTGGATTTATACGAGATCAATGAAGCCTTCGCCGTTGTGACGCTGGCGGCAATGCGCGATCTCAGCCTTGCCCATGAGAAGGTGAACGTGCATGGCGGCGCTTGCGCGCTAGGTCATCCGATCGGTGCATCGGGGGCACGCGTGTTGGTCACGCTGATCCATGCGCTCCAGCAGCGAGGCGGCAAACGCGGCGTT
>DASQIQ010000185.1:0-3707 GCA_035631495.1 Micropepsaceae bacterium | reverse complement strand
GTTTCATCGACGGGCTTGTGTTGCGGCGCACAGGTGAGGATCGGATTGTTGCGGTGAAGGATCGTTTTGACGTCGAGATAGGGGCGCGCAACCGTGTCGTCGGAGTAATAGCCCATCCATTCTCCGAACGGCCCTTCCTCGCGCGATTGTCCGGGCACGGCTTCCGCTTCGATGGCGATTTCGGCATCGGCCGGAATGGGAAAGCCCGTATAAGGCCCACGGATCACATCGATCGGTTCGCCGCGCAGCCCGCCCGCAAAATCGAGCTCGCTGATGCCTTCGGGCAGCGGACTCGCCGCCAACATGAAGAGCAGCGGGTCCTGGCCAACGAGCACCACCACTTTCATCTTCTCGCCGCGCGCGAAATATTTGTCGCGGTGAATGCGGCCGTGCTTTCCTTCGGTGATCTGACAGCCAATGGTCTTTGCGTCATAGACTTGGTTGCGATAGCAGCCGAGATTGAACCAGCCCGCGTCCGGGTCCTGGGTGATGACGCAATTGGCGGTTCCGATATAGCGCGCTTTGTCCATCTCGTGATGGCGCGGCACAGGAAATTTCAGGACGTCGATCGCATCGCCTTCCAGCACATTCTCGAGGATCGGCCCGGTTTTCACCGTGCGCGGCGGGATGTGCTTCATCGTCTGGATGCGGTCGTAATATTGCTTGACGATGTCGATCTTGCGCTCGCGTTCCAGCGGCAGGCCGAGGGTCAGCGCCACGCGCTTCACCGATGAGAAATGGCCGTAGAGGGTGCGGTACCCCTTCGGATAGCCCGGGATTTCGTCGAACAACAGCGCAGGCGCCGTGCCGTGGCTGTGCTCGGTGAGCATATGGGTGATGGCGCCCATCTCGGCGTCCCAACTGGCGCCATTGACGCGGACGAGCTCGCCCATCTTCTCGACCTGGTCGATCCAGCCGCGCAGGCCGCCATAACCGCCTCGCACCAATTTCAGACCTGCTTCGCTCGCCTGGGACAAGCATTCCTCCAGAAACTGTACCAAAATTGGAAATTAGGTTGATTTTGGTACGGAGTCTATCGCTATCGAGAGAGCCTACGTGTTACAGGAACCCAGCACAAATCATCCCACGCGAAGGCCAGGATGTCGCGACGCTTTGAGGATGCGGCACGCAGCGGAAAAGTCATTGGCCGGTCGGTCCTGCGTCTCGAGGACGAGCCATTGCTGTTGGGGCAGGGGCGCTTCGCGGACGACATCTCCTTTCCCCATCAGCTTCATTTGCGCGTTGTGCGCTCAGAGCACGCCCATGGGCGCATTGCCGGAATCGACATCGCGACGGCGGGCGCCTTCCCTGGCGTGGTCGCGGTGTGGACGGGAGCGGACATCAAGGACCTGCCGCCGATCGATTTCCGCGATCCGGCGGCGGAGGCGCTAAAGCCCTATCGGCAGCCTGCGCTCGCGCAGGATTTTGTGCGCTATGTCGGCGAACCGGTGGCCGCCATATTTGCGGATAATCCCTATGTCGCCGAAGATGCCGCCGCGCTCGTCGCCGTGGAGGTCGCGGAACTGCCGCCCCTGATGTCAGCGAGCCAAGCGCCTGCCGAATTCGCGCCCCTGCTTTCCACCGAGCCGGTGATCCTGCGCAATTCCTATGGTGATCTCGATGCGGCCTTCGCGGCGGCAAGCCACGTCATCGAGCTGGAACTTTCGATCGGCCGCCATTCCGGCGTGCCCTTGGAGACGCGCGGTGCCCTGGCGCGCTACGATGCCTCTCGCGATGTGCTCGAACTTTACGGCGCCGCCAAAGTGCCTCATCGCACGCGCGACAATCTCGCGCGGATGCTTGGCCGCAAACCCGAATCCGTTCATCTCAAGGAAGGCCATGTCGGCGGCGGCTTTGGCATCCGCGGCGAGCTCTATCCCGAGGATGTGCTTGTTTCGCTCGCCGCGTTGCGCTTCGGGCGGCCGGTGAAATGGATCGAGGACCGGCGCGAGCATCTTCTCGCCGCCAATCATTCGCGCGAGCAGCGTCACCATATACGCGCAAGTGTGGATGCCGATGGCCGCGTGCTGGGAATCGATGACGAGTTCTTCCATTCGCAGGGCGCCTATGTGCGCACCCATGGCGCGCGCGTGCCCGAGCTCACGGCCGGGATGTTGTCCGGCAATTATCGCGTGCCTGCGTTCCGCAGCACGGCGCATTTCCGCCTCACCAACAAGACGCCGGCGGCGACCTATCGCGCGCCGGGGCGCTATGAAGGCACCTTCGTGCGCGAACGCCTGATGGATGCGATCGCGGCAAAGCTCGATCTCGATCGCATCGAAGTGCGGCGGCGCAATCTCATTGGCAAGGAGCAGATGCCATTCGCGCGCGGACTCAGCGCGCTGGGCACGGATGTGGTGCTCGATTCCGGCGATTATGCCGGGCTGCTCGACAAGGCGCTCGCGGCGATGAAATGGGACAGTCTGCAGAGCGAGCTGCGCCGGCGCCGGGCGAGCGGCGAAATGGTTGGAATGGGCCTTGCCTGTTTCGTCGAAAAGACCGGCCTTGGTCCCAAGGACAGCGTGCATCTCAGCGTGGATGCGTCCGGCGCGGTCGAGCTGGTGACGGGCGGCGCTTCGTTGGGACAGGGCTTCGAGACCGTGATGGCGCAGATCTGCGCCGATGCGCTCGGCGTCGATTATCGCCGCGTCAGCGTCATTCATGGCCAGACCAACCGCATCGCCGATGGCGTCGGCGCGCATGCATCGCGCGCCACCGTGATGACGGGAAGCGCGACGCATGACGGCGCGCTCAATCTGCGCGCCAAGGCGTTGGAGACCGCGGCCGAACTGCTGCAGGCGCCGGCGATTGCACTCGACATCGTCGATGGCGTGGTCGTGCGGCGCGGACTGGAATCCGGACCCTCCATCGTGCTGGGCGAGATCGCGCGTCAGCATGGCGGCCAATTGACCGCTGAAGGCCGGCACCATACCGATCACATGACTTATCCCTATGGCGTTCATATCGCACAGCTGCGCATCGATCCCGAAACCGGCGCCGTCGTCATCGAGCGCTACCTCGTCGCCTATGACATCGGGCGCGCCGTCAATCCGATGATGATCCAGGGCCAGATTGCGGGCGGCTATGCGCAAGGGTTGGGCGGCGCCCTCTATGAGGAATTCCGCTACAGTGCAGACGGGCAGCCGCTTTCCGCGACCTTTGCCGATTATCTCATCCCGACCGCGTGCGAAGTGTCCGCGGTGGAAGTCGTCTTGAGCGAAGATGCGCCAAGCCCACTCAACGCGCTCGGCATCAAGGGCGCAGGGGAGGCGGGCGTGACCGCGGTGGGCGCAGCCATTGCCTCCGCCATCGATGATGCAATCGGCTTGCCCCTCGGCGTGACGGACCTTCCCGTGACCCCTCAGCGCATCCTCGCGCTCCTGCGCGGACGGTTGTCTCGGAACGACGCGCGTCCATGATCGTTATAGGCCAAAATACTTGGGTCCCAGATCGAGCGCCGCAAGATTGCGCGCAAAGGAGAGCGACATGCAAAAGATTCAGCCCTTCCTATGGTTTGCTGATCAGGCCGAAGAAGCTGCGAAGTTTTATGTCTCGATTTTCAAGAATTCCAAGCTTCGAAGTGTCACCCACTACTCGGCGGAAGGGGCAAGGGCGTCCGGAAGGCCGAAAGGATCGGTCATGACCGTCGCGTTTGAGATCGATGGACACGAATTTGTCGCGTTGAATGGCGGCCCGATATTCAAATT
>DASQIQ010000184.1:0-8181 GCA_035631495.1 Micropepsaceae bacterium | reverse complement strand
GCGCACCGCGCGACGCTCTCATCGCGGATGTAACACCACCAGAGCTGCGCGGCACCGCCTTCGGCCTCCGCCAATCTATGGATACCGTCGGCGCTTTCGTTGGCCCACTGCTCGCGATGCTGTTCATGGCGGCAAGTGGCGACAACTTCCGTGCCGTGTTCTGGATCGCAGTCATTCCCGCCTTCATCGCTGTCCTGTTGATCGTGTATGGCGTCAGGGAGCCGGACAATGTCGCCCCGGCCGAGCGGCGGCGCTTTCCGATTCGGCGTGCCGAACTTGGGCGGCTCAGCAACGGGTTTTGGTGGCTCGTCGGAGTTGCGACCGCTCTTGCTCTCGCTCGGTTCAGTGAAGCATTCCTGCTGTTGGCCGCTGAACATGTCGGGATGACGGTTGCGCTGATTCCCGGCGTTCTGGTTACGATGAATGTGGTCTACGCCGCCGTAGCCTATCCGTTTGGCCGATTGTCGGATGCCATGAGCCGCCGCACCTTGCTGATGCTTGGGGTCGGATTCCTGATAGCGGCTGATCTGGTTTTGGCTGCAGCGGGTTCGGTGTGGCAGGTTTTGGCGGGCGCGGTCCTCTGGGGCTTGCACATGGGCGTCACGCAGGGCCTCTTCTCCACGCTCGTCGCCGATGCCGCACCGCCCGATTTGCGGGGCACGGCGCTTGGCACGTACAACCTGATAACCGGCATCACCTTATTGGCTGCTAGCGTGCTTGCGGGCTGGCTTTGGACGGCACTCGGCCCGGCTGCGACATTTATAGCCGGCGCAATCTTTGCCGCTGCGGCGCTGATTGGAATTGCGGCCTCAAATCGGAATTCAACAAAAGTGGAGGGTCCGCACGTTTGACGATTAATAATCAGGTCAGGCTACGACTCTCGATACGTAGCGTTCTTTCGTTCTGCCATGCTGCTTGCGGGTGATTGCTACAAATGGATTTCCCCATGTTGTCTGGACAATTTCCTTGCTTGGCGCACAACAAATGACCGTTCTGCTCCTCATCGGCATACCGGTGGGTGCGCTATGTGCCGGCGCCGCTGTATCATTCGCAAGGGAAAGAACCAGATGGCGATTCGTGCAACTACTCGGGTCTTTGTGCTTGCTCGTGGTCGTACTTGCACATATCGCTGAAGCATTCCACCTGCTGCCCGGCATGGGCTGGGGTCTTCCGAACAGTCCCGGTCATTACCTCGATCTACTTAGCGCCATCAGTGGTCTTATTTTGTTGCCCTTAGGCTTCGTCTTGGCACGGCGCAGGAACTAGTTTTGCGGTGATTCTCACGCACTATCGTGGTTGACGTAAAGACATGACCAGTCAGGCGGGGTGAAGACCTTATTTTGGGAGCTTTTTTACCGTCCGCGGTCGAGATCGCGGTCCCTGCGCCGCCCGCGCGTTGGTCCCGGATCGTCAGACGGCGGGCTATCACTGTCGCGGTCGGAACGCCTCGTCCGCGTTGACCGCTCGTGATCTGGCGTCCGGTCGCGCGTGCGCCGTCGGCGCTGGACCTTGATCTCCGCCTCGGGTGCCGGGTCCTGCGCCGCATCGCCTGATGCGTCACCCTCACCGTCGCCGGAACCCGAGACGCGCTCAAACTCGGCCGTCAGATCGATCGACTCCTTGGCCGCCCTGTTGAATTCATCGACACGGGTCGGCGCGGGTTCCGCGCTTGCCTTCTCGAATTCCGCCATCAAATCGATCGGCTTCTCCGGCGTCTCATCAGGCGTCGGCTCCGGCGGCGGTGGCGCGCGGCCTGTCCGCTCCCGGTCCTCGATCCGGCGATCCTTCAGAAGCTTGGTTTCGAGCGATCGCACCTCGCGCTTCTCAAGCTGGTCAAGCGCCCGGAGGCGCCATTGAAGCTTGGCGCGTTCCAACTCCTGCCGCCGCTGCAACGTCGCCGCGTCGCGCTTCTGGCGGTCAGCGAGTTCCTTTTTTTGGTCGAGGAATAGCCTGTACCGGGTAGCGTCGCGGTACTGGTGAATCTTCTTCGTTATCAGTTCGACGCCCGTGATGCGTCCAATGAAGGCGGCAAGGCCGTGCGGCCGGTTCGCGGCGCGGTCAAGTTTGATGCGTCGGCTTTCCTGCAAATAGCCCTGCCGGAACGCCATGCGCTCCTGCTTTTGCCGCGCCGAAAATTCCTGTCGGCTGTGGCGTTGCCGGTCATCAAGGGATGTCGCCTCGCTCTCTACGGCCTGCCGGCGCGGCTGCTGCTGGCGCCGCAATTCCTCGCGGCGCTGTTTTTCCTTGGCCTCGCGGGCGGCGCGATCCTCCTCCTTGCGGAACAGCTCCTGTGCGGCGCGGTGCGCCGCAGCCAAGGCAAGCGCTTCATCGACGCCGGGCAGGGAGTCCTTCGGGTAGTCCTTGCCGAGGAATTCGCGGACGTGCTCGATGCGTACCTTCTTGTCGTCGATGAGGCGGGGCAGGCTCTTCTGGAAGCCGTACATATCGACCAGCACGTAATCGCGCCGGCCCGTCGCCAGCGTGTAACCCATCGCTTCCAGCGAGCGGACGAAGGAGCGGGCATTGTCGCGCCGCTCCCATGCTTCGGTGATCTGCTCCTTGCGCTTTTCGAGCGACAGCCCGCCCCGGTCCTGCTGCCACTTGTCATGCCACGTCATCTGATACCCGCGGCGCTGGCGGGCGATGACCTTATGTTTGTCGTAGCCTTCAGGCAGGCGCAGGCCGTGATCGCGCGCGAACTCGCGAGTGACCATCATCAGCGTGTCTTGGTCGTAGGCCATATGGATGGCGCGGCGGTGCTCCACGTCGATGCGCGACCAGATGGCGTGATAGTGCTCGCGCGGGATGCCGTGCTCATCCTTCTTGACGTGCCGGTATATGAGGCGGGGCTGGCCGGTCAGACCGAAGCGCTGTTCCGTGCGCTCGATGTAGTCGAAGTACATCTCGCGCGTCCATCGGCCCTGCCGCCGCTCGTCGGGATTGATCGAAAGGCTGTAGAGATAATTGGTGCAGCGCGTCAGATTGTGCGCCTGCGCCTCGATCTCCCGCATCCAGCCATCGGCGTCGCGGGCGACGGTGCCGCGGACCTCCACGCGCTCGACTTCGAGATTGTCCAGCTCGTTCTGGACGTGCGTCCCGAGTTCCGCCCCTTCGCCGCGCTGGCTGGCGAACGGGATCATCGCCCGCGCTCCAGCATCTTCAGGATACCGGCAGCGATGATCTCCAGCTCGGCAACCCCCGCCTTGACCGCCTCCGCCGTGTCGGGATTGTCGCCGTCGCTGCGGGCGGCATTGTCCAGAGCGTCGCGGATCGCGCCGGAGCGGGCGAGCAATTCGGCGAGCATCTGCTTTTCGACGGGAGGCTTGCGGGCGCCGCGCGGGATCGGGGCGTTGAAGACGGCGCGGGTGATATAGGCGTTGACGGAAAGACCCGACTGTTCGACGCGACGCCGGAACTCGCCCGCCAGGTCGGCGGGCGGCCGATAGGAGATCGGGGGGTCGCGTGTCTTGTCGGTCTTCTCCGTCATGCCGTTCAAGCTAGGCGCGTCCGTCCGCGTCCCGCCTCGCACGAACCTCGTGCGATCCACGCGGGCTCCGGGGCCGCGCCTGCCCCGGTCGATGAGTTCCAAGGGAGAGCCGAAGTCTCCCTTGCGGCAACGCCGCGCCGTGGCTCAATGAGCCAAGGCGGTCGTGGTCTCGGGGCGCGATGAGCCCCGGACGCCGGTTTTAAGGGGCTGCGGTGGAGCCCCTTAAGCGATGGGGATGGGGGAGAGCGAAGTCTCCCCGACGCGCCGGCAGGCGCGTAATGCGCAACGTCACACGTTGCGCTCAGCCGGCGAGGGCTCGATGCCCGAGAGCTTCAGCGGCCGGCTGACCAACCCCTTAGCGAGCACGTCCTCAAGGAACGGGCGAGCTTAGGGGTTGCCGCAGGGGGTCACACGGGGGCTGCGTAAGCCCCCTCAAGGTGCGCGCGGTAGTACCGCGCACACCTTGTAAACGTCACTAAGCTATCCGCGTGTCCCATACTACGATTGTAGACGGGAAGGATTAATTTGGAGTGTGCACCACTTCATCTGTTCTTCGATTTGTGATGCTCACCACAACACATATCGCGAGGTTGGCGCGAGGAAAAGCGGAATCAGCGCGGCGCATCTTGAGGATGACGCCCGACGTTGTTTGATGATGACTGTGATGTTCATTCCAGAAATTGTGATGCACATCCCAGAGCAAAACGGAGACGGGCGGAGCGACGCGGAGAACGCCCATGTCCGATTCTGACACTCAATCCGTCAAGCCCACGCGTGAAACCTACGACCCGTTGCAGCAGGCATACGAGACTCTGAACCGCTCTCTGTTCGAGGGCGAGCTGCCCAACTGCCTTATCACGCTGCAACGAAGCAAGAAGAGCTACGGGTATTTTTGCGGCGATCGATTTGGTCGTGCCGATGGCACCCTGACCGATGAGATCGCACTTAATCCCACTCACTTCCGGGACCGGCCACAGGAAGAGGTGCTCGCCACCCTCGCTCATGAAATGGTCCATCTGTGGCAGCACCATTTCGGGAAACCGGGCCGGGGCCGCTATCATAACAAGGAGTGGGCCGAGAAGATGAGATCGATCGGCCTGCAACCGACCTCTACCGGCAAGGACGATGGCGCCGAGACCGGCGATGTCATGGGCCATATCATCGTGGCGGATGGTCCCTTCGACCGGACTGTCAGGAAGATGTTGGCGAAAGGGTTGGTCGTCTCGTGGATCGAGCAACCCGAAAAACATGCCGACCTTGTCGAGGATGACGACGGCGAAGAAAAGGCAAGCAAGAGCGGCAAGCGTATCCGCTATGTCTGCCTGCACGGCGACACGAAGGCTTGGGCAAAGCACGGGGCCAAGCTGGTCTGCGGCGAGCATATGGAGGCGATGGAAGTCAGCGCGTCCACGCCGCGCGGATACCGGGATATAACTCCGACCGCTGAAGAGGCGGAATCCGACGAACCGGCGTCAGAAGCATAAAGCATAAAAAACGAGGCGCGGACCTTTCGGCCCGCGCCTTGTCGCGTTTGAAGGAAGCCGTGAGGCGGGGGGTTATTCCCCCGCCTCGTCGTTTGCGGGCTCGCCGTCATTAACGGGCGCGGCCTCTTCCTTGTCCTTCAGCTCATAGAGCGTCAGGGCGCTGACCACCTGCGTGCCGGACAGCTTCAGATAGAGCGAGCCGTCGTCGTTCCGCCATGCAACCCCGATGCGCTCGTAGGTGGCTTTCTTGCCGTAGCCGTGGCGCACCTTGGCGACGTGGGTCGGCAGTCTGGGCTTGTCGTTGCCGCGGGCGTTCGTGGCTTCGGTCTGGTTCGTGTTAGTCATGGGTCTTCTCCTTTGTTGGACGGGCTGGCTCATTCCAGCGTTACCCGCCCGGCTTCAGGCCGCCGGGGACGTGTCCGCCAACACGGGAGGCCCGTCTTCGGGCCGAATGGAGCGGGCCGGCGAAGGACACGCCGCAGAGCATCCCCGCCGGTCTGATAAGGGCTTTTGGGTACAAGGCTGAGAAGAAGAGCAGCCCCGTGCCGAGACAAAGGGCGAATGAAGCCCTGACAGCCGAACCACCGAAACCGCCCCCCGCGTCTTGTCAACGGCATCCCAAACGACGACCGAAAAATGGCACATGCGAAACGGCGCTGGCACTGCCGCCGCCGGCATCGGGACTGTTCTAACGGAACGACTCTTTACGCCTCGCCCTGAAGCTCCGGGGCGCGAGGTTGGCGCGAGGTTTGTGCGCGCCTGACAGGACAATATCAGCCGCGACGTGCCGATGACGGCAGCAAACGAAAGACCCGGCAATGGCCTCCTTCACAGAAGACTTCACACGCGACATACCCCGCGGCCTGAGTTCGCGCTATTTGAAGCAGCAAACAGCGCCGCAGGCGCGCTGGCAGACGCCGGAAGTCATATTGGAGCGCAAGGCGCTTGAATACGATCCGCGCAATCCGGGAGCAAAGATTCTCATCGGCGCGCTCGGCAACAAGCTCGTCGGGATCGAGGATAACCGGCATGTCCTGACGGTCGCCGGATCGCGCGCCGGAAAGTCCGTCACGCTCATCAACAATCTCCTGTTCTATCGGGGGAGCGTCATGGCGACAGACCCGAAGGCCGAACTCGCCAATATCACCGCTGCCCGGCGCGCCGCGCTCGGGCAGAAGGTCCACGTCCTCGATCCTTTCGACAACACGTCACCCGGCATCGCGCATCTGCGCAAATCCTATAATCCGCTTGCGGTCCTGAAACCCGATAGTCCCACGATCATCGAAGACGCGGGCCTGATCGCAGATGCGCTTGTGGTGCGCACCGGAAATGAGAAAGACCCGCATTGGGATGAAAGCGCCAAGAACTTCATCGAGGGCGTGATCCTTCATGTCGCGACGGAACCGCATTACGCGGGACGGCGCAACCTCCTCACTGTCCGCGACCTGATCCGCACGGCGCTGGCGCAGGAACCCGCCGCGCTCGTGGCCGAAGACGAAGAACCGCTGCATCTGCTGGAGAAGGAAATGCTGCAAAGCGCCGCGCGGTTCGCCAAGAACATCGCGACCGAGGACCTCGCTGGCGCGCTCGAAGGCGCGGCGCGGGACTTCTACGAAAAGGGAGCGAACGAGCGCGCGGGCGTGCTTTCGACGGTGCGCCGTCATACCAAGTTTCTCGACTATACGGCGATGCGCCGGGTTCTGGCCGGGCATGATTTCGATCTGGCGGATTTGAAGCGCGATCGAAATGGCGTGAGTGTCTATCTCTGTCTGCCCGCCAGCCGCATGGGGCTGTGCAACAGGTGGCTGCGTATCTTCATCAACCAGCTTCTCGACGCGATGGAACGAGAGAAGACGGCGCCGGCCGCGCCGGTGCTGGTCTGCCTCGACGAATTTCCGGTCCTCGGCCATATGCGGCAGTTAGAGGACGCTGCGGGGCAGATCGCGTCGTTTGGAGTCAAGCTGTGGACCGTCCTGCAGGACTGGGGACAGGGCAAGGCGCTCTACAAGGAGCGCTGGGAAACTTTCGCCGGCAACGCCGGCATTCTCCAGTTCTTCGGCAACAACGATCTTGAGACGCTGGAATATGTTTCACGCCGTCTCGGCAAGACCCGGATCGAGGTCGCCCGCCAGGGCGAGGTCGGGCCGGAACAGGCGCAAGCGGGGCTTTCGGGGCGGAATTCCAGCATGGAATTGCATGACCTCCTGACGCCGGACGAAGTCAGCCGACACTTCTCCCGCAGTGACCGGCTGAAGCGCCAGCTCGTCGTTTGGGCCGGGTATGACCCCATGATCTTGCAACGTGTGGAGTATTTCGACGGGCGGGGTCCGCATAGCAGCGTGTTCGCCGGAACCTTTGCGCTGGCCCTCTAAGAAGGAAATCGGAATGTATCTCAAACAAAATCCGACGCTAAGTTTCCCGAAGCGGGCGATCGCGAAGGCGGAAAAATTATGCATGGATTTCCGAATGTTCCATGCTGCGGAAGCCTCTCTGCAAAGAGCCGTCGATGAAAAGAATGTGCGGAGCGAGATATATTGGCGCAAGGTATTCGGCGCGTTCGCCCATATCGTTCTCAAGCGCCCGGTCGAGGACAATCCGTGGCACCTCTACAATACCGCTGGGCTATATGCCTATGGCGGCGACAATCCGCGCCCTGAGCCGGATGTCGAGCACGAGCGGGAAAATGAGGAATACAATCGGATGCTGAGAGAGGCACCCTATCCCGAATCTGATCGGGTCGAGGGTGACGACCAGATTCCTTTCGACTGACTGAAAGGTATGTGTCGAATCCTTGGGTCGATGCTATTGCGGACGGCGAGCGAGCTTGATCCCCTGCATTTCCGCTTGCTTGATTTCCTTGATGCCAAGCAGGCGCGCCGCGGCGGGATCGTGCCCGAACAGATAGGCGAGTTCCGATGCGAGCCGCCCGCCCTTGTCGCGCAGCAGGAAATTACACAGGCCGCAATCGAGAAGGACGCGCAGAACCTTGCGCGCCCTCGTGCCAGCGGAAATATGCAGCGCTGTTTCTTGCGTTTGCCGGTCTTGGTAGTTGACAGGGAATCCTTCCTCGATATAGGCGCCAACGACAGGCGCATTGCCGCGCTCCGCAGCCTTGAGGAATTCCCGGCCCAAGCGGTTCATGTCCTTGTCGTCGCGAAGCGTCGGCAGCAACTCGTCTTCGATGTATTCACCCTCTGCTATCTTCGCCGA
>DASQIQ010000183.1:0-7077 GCA_035631495.1 Micropepsaceae bacterium | reverse complement strand
CAAGGCGAGAATCCTGACATTGTCGCGAGGAAACACAGCAACGACTGTAACAGCAGCGCCCCTTTCGGTTCCTGCGACCCCTTCGAGCAAAGTACGGGCGAGGCACCCCTGTGTTGGGCGGCATCTCGCGCACATACCAACGCAGCTCACGGGCGGTTGTCCGGAGCCGCTCGACACTCGTGCAGCAAGGGCGTTATTTCGGGTGCGCTGCCTTATAGGCCGCGGCGGCCGTGTTGTACGCCTTCCCGACTGTTTCCTTAAGCTTCTGGTTGGCGTCGCCCTTTGCTTCAAGCGCTTTTCTGATCGTCGGATCGAGGGCTTTCTTGGCGTCTTTCGCCTCGTTCTCCGCAGCTGTAATCGCCGCCAAGATACAGACCTGATAGTCGTCGGAAGCCTTAATGAAGGCTACGACGTCCTTCTGGGCCTGAACCAGTTCGGCGGTCGCGGCCGTCCTTCCGTTGGGAACGACCGGTGCGACTGGCGCCGCACATTTGTCTTGTTGCGCAAGAGCCGGCGCGGCCAGCATGACGAAAGCGGCAGTGGTCAGAAGAATTCCACGGGTCATTTGGATGCCCTCCTTAACCTTCATTTCCCATGTGGGCGGCCGTTCGGCCGATCCGTCAGGCAGCATAATGCCGAAGGCGTGCTCTGGACAGTACTAGAATGCCGTTTTCTAGCCCTCGTGGGATCCAGCTCATATTACCCCGCCTGAGATCGCGCGGTTGGGCGCTTCGGTTTCGCGGCGACTACCGAACTTCTGCGCAGGCTCGTCAGCAACCACTTCTTGATCTGTCGGGAAGCATCCCGCCGTCTTCCGACAAGGGCGCATTCGGACGCTCGGCCAAGATTGTCTTTTGGAAGGCGAACTCAACCGCACGGGGCCGCGGAGCGTCGGCGTCTTCCGACAGCTTCCCTAACGTAATCAGGGGATTTCGTCAGCGTACCAGGAATAACACAGGCTTGTGACACGTCATTAGTCTCTCAGGACTCTTGTACGGGTGATGTATCGCCTCGCTTTAGGACTTTTCGTCGCATCGTCATCGGATATTGAACGATTGATTGCGCTGGGATTTTCGGATACCTCCCCGCGCTCCGGATGCGGCTCCGGAAGAAAAACAACACGCCGTGGGAGTGATTATCCACATGGGATTCGGACTTGCGTCGTCCGGATTTTGTGGCAAGAATTTTGGATCGTGCTCCCTTTAAGAATGACGCTCCGCAAAGAGGAGAGTCGAGACCAACTCGACCGATCGCACTAGGGTAGGGTTAAGCCTCACAAGGGTATGCGTCATCGTCAAAAAGGATGTTAGAATGACTGCTGATGGGTTATGAAAAGGAGACCTGCGGGGTTGACCTGTAGGCGCACCAAAGTTAACTTCCGCCTTTCCTGGATGAGCTTTTTCGAGCACTTAAAGCAATGACAACACTGCAAGAACTTCGACCCATTCATGGGAAACCGGTCAAGCAGAACAAGTCGGTTGGACTTATCCTATCGACAGCGGTCACCGGGAGCGTGCTTTTCGCTGTGTACGTCGGGTTGAACCGCAATCTCGTCTTGGCCTTGGTGGAGGACATCCAAGCGGTGGTCGTGACCGAAGAGGTCAAGAACGAAGCGCCGCCGCCGCCGCTGCCGCCTGATTTCAAGCCGCCGACCGTAACTGCGATCGCACCCGAAGTGACCATCAATTTGGCGGCTGTCCGGACTCCGCCGGCGGCGATCACTGTCACCGCGCCGCCGCCGCCCGCGCCGCCCAAGCCGGTGATCGCAGCGCCGCCGCCGCCGCCGCCGCCACCACCGCCGACCCCAGCGCAGGCGACCACGAGCCATCAGGTCACCGCTGACGATTATCCGCCGGTGTCGATCCGCTTGCAGGAGCAAGGCAAGGTGGCGATCAAATATACCATCGCGACCGACGGCACCGTAAGCGAATGCGCCGTGACAACGCCGAGCGGCAAACCTCGTCTCGACGACGCCGCTTGCACGATGGTGAAGAAGCGCTGGAAGTTCAAGCCCGCGACGCAGGACGGCAAGCCGGTGGCTGTTTCGCTGCCCGCGGAGGTTATCTTCGCGCTGAAATGATCTTTAGGAATGCCGGTTCCAACGGTCCTCTGTGACATCTGACAGCGTAAGAGTTTGTGCATTGGCGGACGCGAGTGGCGTCTTCATTAGAGAACGGAGCAGAGTATAATGAACACGAAGACCTTGACGATCGCTTCCGCCTTCGTCGCTTTTATGATGGTCGCTGGCCCTGTCAGCGCGCAGACCCCTCCGCCCGACGCAGCCCCGGCGGCGACCGCCGCTGCGCCCGCCGATGCGGCGGCGCCCGCATCTGGCGACGCTGCCCCCGCGGCGACGACAGTGGAAAACCCCTATGGGCTGAAGGCGCTTGTGACAACCGGCGACTTTGTCTCGCACGGCGTGCTGATTCTGCTCCTGATCATGTCGGTCGGCACTTGGTACATCTTCTTCACCAAATTCATCGAACAAGCAAAGCTGCTTGGCCAAGCCAAGATCACGGAAAAGAAGTTCTGGGCGGCCGCGAACCTTACAGATGGCATCGACAGGCTGGGCAAGAACAATGTGTTCCGCAACGTGGCGGAGCGCGGTCAGCAGGCCATGGCCCGTCAGGGCGGGATGATGTCACAAGCCGATTGGGTGCAGATGTCGCTCGCGCGCGCGGTCGAAGAAGAGAATTCGCGTCTTGGCGGCGGTATCTCGTTCCTCGCCTCCGTGGGTTCGACCGCACCCTTCGTGGGACTATTCGGAACGGTGTGGGGCATTCTGAACGCGTTGACCGCTATCGGCGTTGCAGGCCAGGCTTCGATCGACAAGGTGGCTGGTCCGGTAGGCGAGGCGCTGATCATGACGGCGCTCGGTCTTCTAGTCGCGGTGCCAGCGGTGCTTTGCTATAACTTCCTGGTCCGCCGGAACAAGGTGTTGAACGAGAAGCTCCGCTCATTCGCGAGCGACCTGCAGACCTATCTGCTGTCGTCCACGCGCTGAACCGCAACACGCGGCGCAATTGAAAGGACGTTCGCAATGTCGATGAGTTTGCCCAGCGGCGACGCCACCGGCGAAGACGAGATCAACTCGACGATCAACACGACGCCACTGGTCGACATCATGTTGGTGCTTCTGATCATTTTCCTGATCACCATTCCCGTGGTGATCAAGTCGGTGCCGATTACTCTTCCGGTGGCGACGAATATCGTGACTGTCACGAAGCCGGAAAATATCACCCTCGCCGTGGACAAGGATGGCAACTATTATTGGAACGACGCCCCCGTCAGCAATAACGAGCTGCTTCTGAAGCTGAGAGAAGTTGCGGTGAAGGTGCCGCAGCCGGAAGTTCATGTCCGCGGCGACAAGGATACGCGTTTCGAATTCATTGGCACAGTTCTCGCGGACCTGCAGCGTATGTCCATGTTGAAGGTTGGATTCATCACCAACCCCGAACCGAAGGTATTCTGAGTTGGACAAGAAAGGTAGCGCGCCATGTCGATGAGCGTTGGACCAGCCAGTGGCGAAGACGATGTCATGGTGGAGATGAACACGACGCCGTTGATCGACGTCATGCTCGTGCTCCTTGTCATGCTGATCATCACGATCCCGATCCAGACTCATGCGGTGAAGCTCGACCTGCCGCAAAAGCAGGACAATCCGCCGCCTCCGTCGAAGGATATTGCCGTCGTCGATCTTGAGATCGATTTTGACGGCACGCCGATCTGGAATGGCACGCCGGTCCATAGCCGTGCGGAGCTCGACAGATTTCTCCAGGATACGGCCGCTCAAGTCCCGCAGCCCGAAGTACATCTGCGGCCGAACCGCCTCGCCAAATATGACGCGGTCGCGCGTACACTGGCCGATGCGCAACGGCTGGGCGTGTCCAAGATTGGCTTTGTCGGCACAGAACAATATCTTCAGTAAGGAGTTAGGGTTTTGGGGGGCGTTTAGGTCCGGTACTTGCCCCGCGTAGGTGCCGTCCGAACGAAAGAGGAAACCGATGAGTTGGAAGACGACACGCGCGCTTTCGGCAACGCTTTTTCTGGGCGTTGCGGCTATTGCCGCTACCGGCTTGGTGTCTTCGGCGCCTAGCTATGCCGCTCCGGCGACCGAGACCAAGAACAAGGCCCTCGTCGATGCACTCAATGGGGCGCAGGCCGACTTTAAAGCCGGCCGTTTCGCCGACGCGCTGGCCAAGGCCAAGGAAGCGGACGCTATTCGTGAGGACAAACCCGCGGCGCTGAATCCGATCATCCACGGCATGATCGTGAAGTACGCGATCGAGGCCAAGGATTATGCGTCGGCGCTCGCTCAGATCGATAAGAACATCGCGGCCAATGAAGGCAGCAAGGTTGAAAATCTGAAGCAGGCGATGTCGATTTCGTTCTTGATGAAAAATAACACGAAGGCGCAGGAATACGCCGGTCAGCTTGGCAACAACCTCGACACCGAGACGCGCCTTTTTATTGCAAGTCAGATGGCCAACGCCGGACAAGGCAAGGAAGCGCTCGCTTATGCGGCGCCCGCCTTGCAGGGAACGCCAACGGAAGCCGCGTTGAAATTCGAGCAGGCCGTCTATTTCAAGATGAACGACCCGGTGGGCCGCCGCGCTGCGCTCGAACAACTCGTCAGCCTTTATCCGAAGCTCGAATACTGGCACGACCTGCTGCAGCTTGCCCGCAACGAGAAGGGCCTCACGGAAGAGCAGACGATGGATATTTATCGCCTGCGTTTCGCGGTGGGCGATATGAAAACCGAATCCGAATATCTGGAGATGGCCCAGCAAGCTCTGCTCGTAGGTTACCCCGCGGAGGCAAAAACGGTTGTCGATAAGGGAATCGCCAGTAAAGCGCTGCAGAACAACGAACGGGTTGGGCGGCTCACGAAGATGACCGGCGACCGCATTGCCACGGACACGACCGTCCAAGCGGATCTGCAGAAAAAGGCCGCGGCCGATCCCAATGCCAGCGTGAAGCTGGGGCTAATCTATTGGACGTTCGGTAAGGGTAAAGAGTCCGAGGATGCTATTAGAGCCGGCATGGCCAAGGGCAAGCTGAGCGATCCGGATGCGGCGAAAGTGGCGCTCGGTCACGCCCTTCTTGCGCAGGGTAAGAAACAAGAGGCGGTCGCGGCCTTCGATTCGGTCGCCAAGAACAGCAAGGAAGCGCCGATTGCCAGGCTGTGGTCGATCTACGCTCGCAAGGGCTAGAATCCGCCATTAGCTTGCGATAAAATTACATTTATATCGCCAAGGCGGGTCCAAAATCCGGGCCCGTCATGAGTGTGACGTAGACAGAGCGGTTGGCCGGTCGGGGTAAGTGTCCCGACCTTCCGCGTGGAAGTAGGAAGAGGAAAGCCATGAACAAACTCATTCGGCGTGCCGCAATGGCGGCACTCATCTCCGCCGCGTCGGCAACCGCCGTGACCGCGCTGATGCCCGCCCATGCGGCCGTGCCGCAGCCCAAAGGGAGGGCTGGCGCCGCACAAAATGCCGGACCTCAGGTCCGCCCCGTCGTGGGCACGCCCCTGAACGCGGCGATGAAGCTCGTGGATATGAAGGATTTTGCCGGCGCGCTGGCCAAGGTCAAGGAAGCCGATGCGGTGATGGATAAGACGCCGTTCGAAGAATATAGCATCAGCAAATATTTGGGATTCATCGCCCTCAATCAGAATCAGCTGATGCCGGACTATACCGCCGCCACGGCTGCCTATAACCGGCAGGTTGCGTCCGGCGCCGCGCCAGATGCCGAAAAGCCGGTCATGTACAACATTGCGGCGCGCCTGAATTACCAGGCGATGGCCTATCCGGAGGTGATCAAGGATACGATCGAGCTGCAGAAGCTCGCGCCGCTTGACGAAAAGGGTTATGTGATTTTCATTCAGGCCTACTACAACACCAATGATTTCGTGAATGCGGTGGCCGCCGCGAAGGCGGCAGTCGCGTCCGAAATCGCGTCCAATATGAAGCCCTCGGAAGATGTGCTCGGTCTGCTCCTGAATGCCCAGATCAAGACCATGGACGAGGGCGGAGCGCGTCAGACTTTGGACCAGCTCGCCACGATCTCTACGAGGCCGGAAGTCTGGGGCCAAGTGATGGACTTCGCGCTCGGCGCGATGGGCATCACGGACCATCAGCTGCTCAATCTTTATCGCCTCAGCATTCTGACCGGGACGATGAAAGACACCCCCGGGGCGAGCGATTTCTTGGCGATGGCCACGATTGATCTGCAAAACGGTCTGCCCGCGGAAGCCAAGGCGATCCTAACAAAAGGCAACAAGACGGGTGATCTGCTCAATCAGGCCAATATGTTCCTCGCCGGCGACCAGCAAGTGCTGACCGCGCTGGCGGCGGAAGCGGCCAAGCAGACAAATGGCGAGATCGACGTCAAGCTCGGCGAATCCTATTACACCTATGGCCGCTTCGACGAAGCCATCGCGGCGATTCAAAAGGGCATCGAAAAGGGCGGGTTGAAGGACGCAGCCGATGCGCAAACGACGCTCGGCATCGCGCTTCTCGCCGCTGGCAAGAAAGCGGATGCTGTCGCGGCGCTCGACAAAGCGGCGGCCGCGGGCGGCGCGGGTGGCCAAGTCGCGCATGTCTGGTCGCTCTACGGCAAGCGCGCTGCCGGCTAAGGATCGGATTACCGCATGAAAGGACCGGGGCACGGCCATCGCCGTGCCCCGCTTCGTTTGGGTGGGGTACTCCCTCGCGCTTGGCGCCGGATTCGCGCTAAATGCGGGGATGGAGGGGTTTCTCACCGCAGCGGAGCTCGAAGCGTTGGACCTCAGCCTGCGCGTGGCGCTGGTCGCCGTGCTGGCGGATCTGCCCTTCGCTTTTTTCGCCGCTCTGCTGCTGGCGCGGTGCCGGTTTCGTGGCAAAGCCCTTGTCGACGGGCTGATCCATTTGCCCCTGGTGCTTCCTCCTGTTGCGCTGGGCTATTTGCTGCTGATCTCGTTCGGCACGCGCGCGCCGTTGGGCGCGTTCCTGTTCGCGAATTTCGGCATCCGTTTCGTTTTCAGCTGGACGGGCGCGGCTTTGGCGGCGGCGATCCTCACTTTTCCGTTTCAAGTGC
>DASQIQ010000182.1:0-5469 GCA_035631495.1 Micropepsaceae bacterium | reverse complement strand
GATGTGGTGTTCTTTTCGAACGCCCAAGGGGCGGAAGCTGCCGGATTTTCCCTCCCCAAGCGCCGCCGCAAAGCGGCAAGCGGCTAGGCCGTTACATGATCGAAACGCTGGCGCTGGTGCCCTGGGAGACCGCGCGTCCCTATATCATGGCGACGCTGGTCCTCTCCTATCTGTTGGGCTCGATTCCATTCGGACTGATCTTCGGCTGGCTCTCGGGCGCGGGCGATATCCGCAAAATCGGCTCGGGCAATATCGGCGCGACCAATGTGCTGCGCACGGGCAAACGCTGGGCCGCCCTCGCGACGCTGCTGGCCGATGCGGGCAAGGGCTATATCGCGGTCAGGGTTGCCGGGGACTATTTTGGCATCCAATTGTTTCCGGTGTTGGCGGGTTTGGGCGTCGTCCTCGGCCACATGTTTCCGGTGTGGCTCCGCTTTAAGGGGGGCAAGGGCGTCGCCGCGTTCATCGGGGTGCTCTTCGCGTTCAGGCCGCCCGTCGCGGCGGTCCTGACCTGTTTGACCTGGCTGACGATGGCCTGGGCAACCCGCTACTCTTCGGTTGCCGCGCTCGCAGCGGCGATTCTGGCACCGCTCTATTTTCTTCTGCTTGGCACCACGCTGTTTGCGCTCCTTGCCGCCGTGCTGGCCATTCTCATCATCTTCGCGCATCGCGCCAACATCGCTCGCCTGCTTCGAGGTGAAGAACCCAAGATCGGGCGAGCATGACGGCGCGCCGTATTTTGCGCGACGACGAACGGCGCGCCTGGCTCCGTCTGGCACGAACCGAAAGCATCGGACCGACAACCTTTGCAGCGCTCATCGCGCGCTTTCCCGACGTGCGCGAAGCGTTGGACGCAGCGCCGCGCCTTGCACGCCATGGCGGCGCCAAGGAGCTGCGCATGCCGAGCGAAGCCGACGCGAGAGAAGAAATCGAGGCACTCGCGCGGCTTGGCGGACGGCTTCTGGCTTCGATCGAGCCCGATTTCCCAAGCCCGCTCGCGGCGCTCGATCCACCGCCGCCCATGATCGCGGTGCTCGGCGATCCCGCGCTGTTCAAACGCGAAATGGTCGCCGTGGTGGGCGCGCGCAACGCTTCCGCCCTCGGCATCAAATTTGCGACGCGGCTTGCGGCAGATCTCGGAGCGGGCGGGCTGGTGGTTGCTTCAGGCCTCGCGCGCGGGATCGATCACGCGGCGCACAATGGCGCCCTTAACACCGGCACGGTGGCGGTCATCGCCGGCGGCATCGATGTGGTCTATCCGCCGGAGCATCAGAGCCTTTACGAGGAACTTCGCCGGCGCGGCGCCCTCATTTCGGAAATGCCGCTTGGCATGGCGCCGCTCCCGCGTCATTTCCCGCGGCGCAACAGGTTGATTTCCGGACTCGCGCGCGGCGTCGTGGTCGTCGAAGCCGCCGAGCGGTCAGGCTCGCTCATCACCGCGAATTATGCGCTCGAACAAGGGCGCGAAGTCTTCGCCGTGCCCGGTTCGCCGCTCGATCCCCGAGCCAAGGGCGCCAATCGCCTCATCCGCGAAGGCGCCACGCTGACGGAGTCGGCCGATGATGTGCTCGCGGTTTTGCGCCCCATCCTTGGCCAGGGTTTCCGCGAGCCATCCGATGGGGGCGGTCCGCCTCTTCTCGCTGATTCGCCTTCCGAGCGCGAAACGGACCGGGTGCGGGCCATTGTCCAAGAGAAGCTTGGCCCCGCCCCGGTCGAAGTGGACGAACTAATCCGGCAATGCCGGGCATCTCCGGCGGCCGTCCTTACGGTCCTCTTGGAATTGGAGTTGGCAGGGCGGGCGCAGCGGCACCCGGGAAATCGAGTCGCCTGGCGTTAAGGCACATGGGCGGATTTCTTTAACCGAACCGATCTATCGTCTGGCTTCACGCTGCAGAACGCCACTTATAGCATCGGTTGGAATAAATTTGCTATCTTAGGTTGCAATCAGCAAAGTTGACATTGCTCGGGTCCTTCGCTCAGTGTCCGCGCCCGCTGCGCAGGACAGTCCCTTAAGGGCCCGCAAGCGCGATTAGGTCGGCTCAAAATAAAGGCCCTGATGTCAGAACCTTCCAGCGTCGTGGTCGTCGAATCGCCCGCCAAGGCAAAGACCATCAACAAATATCTTGGCCCGAATTACCGGGTATTGGCGAGCTATGGGCATGTGCGGGACCTTCCCGCCAAGGACGGTTCGGTCGATCCCAACGCCGATTTTGCCATGATCTGGGAGATCGACCCCAAGGCGCAGAAGCGCCTGAAAGAGATCGGCGACGCCATGAAGGGCGCCGACAATCTGATACTCGCCACCGACCCCGACCGCGAGGGCGAAGCCATCTCCTGGCATGTTCTGGAGGCGCTGAAGCAGCGGAAGGTCCTGGGCAAGGCCAAAGTGCAGCGTGTGGTCTTCAACGCGATCACCAAATCGGCCGTGCTCGAGGCCATCGCCCATCCCCGCGCCATCAATGAGGAGTTGGTCGACGCCTATCTGGCGCGCCGGGCCCTCGATTATCTGGTGGGATTCACCCTCTCCCCGGTGCTGTGGCGCAAGCTTCCGGGCGCGCGTTCGGCAGGCCGCGTGCAATCGGTTGCGCTGCGGCTGGTCTGCGAACGTGAGCTCGAGATCGCGGCTTTCAAGCCCCAGGAATATTGGACGGTCGAAGCCGATTTTGCGGCTCCGGCGGGGAATTTCAGCGCAAGGCTTTCCCATCTCGATGGGAAGAAGCTCGACAAATTGTCGCTTCGTCACGCGGACGACGCCAAACGCGCCGTGGCGGCGATCGAACGCGGGCGCTTCTCCGTCGCCGAAGTCGAGCGAAAGCCAGTCAAGCGTCACCCATCCCCGCCTTTCATCACTTCGACCCTGCAGCAGGAAGCTTCGCGCAAGCTGGGTTTCGCGGCAGCGCGCACCATGAAGATCGCGCAGGGTCTCTATGAAGGCGTCGAACTCGGCGGCGAAACGGTCGGCCTTATCACTTATATGCGCACAGACGGGGCCACGATGGCAGGCGAGGCCATCGCGGAGAGCCGCCATGTCATTGCCGATCTCCACGGCGACAAATATGTGCCCGAGCGTCCGCGCGTCTATTCCTCAAAGGTGAAGAACGCCCAGGAAGCGCATGAGGCCATACGGCCGACCAGCTTTGCGCGTGTCCCCGAAAAGGTTTCCCGCTATCTCGATGCCGATCAGGCGCGGCTCTACGAATTGATCTGGAAACGCGCTTTGGCGAGCCAGATGGAATCCGCCGAGCAGGAACGCACCACGGTGGATGTCGCGGACGCGGACGGAAAAACGCGCCTCAGGGCGACAGGGACCGTCACTCTGTTCGACGGTTTTCTCAAGCTCTACCAGGAAGGGCGCGATGACGAGGCGGACGGCGAAGATGGCCGCTTGCCGAAAATCGCAGCCGGCGAGGCCCTGAAACTTCTTGCGGCGCGCGACGCGCAGCATTTCACCGAACCGCCGCCTCGCTACTCCGAAGCGAGTCTCGTAAAGAAGCTCGAAGAGCTCGGCATCGGCCGGCCCTCGACCTACGCCTCCATTCTTTCGGTGCTGCGCGACCGTGCCTATGTGCGCATGGACCGCGGCCGCTTCGTGCCCGAAGACAAGGGCCGCATCGTCACCGCGTTCCTCTCGAGCTTCTTCAAGCGCTATGTCGAATATGATTTCACCGCCGATCTGGAAGAGAAGCTCGACGAAGTGTCCGCGGGCGAACTCTCGTGGAAACAGCTGCTGCGCGACTTCTGGACCAATTTCCACGCCGCAGCCGAAGAAACCAAGGGCCTGAAATTCGCCGACGTGATTACCGCGCTCGACGAGATCCTGGGACCGCATATGTTTCCCGAGCGCGCCGATGGCGGCGATCCGCGCATCTGTCCGACGTGCAGCAATGGCCGTCTCAATTTGAAGCTCGGAAAATTCGGAGCGTTCATCGGGTGTTCGAATTATCCCGAGTGCCGTTTCACGCGCCAGATGGGCCGCGGCGATGAAAATGGCGCCGCGGAGGCGCGCAGCCTCGGCATCGATCCCAAGAGCGGCCTGGAAGTGGCGCTGAAATCGGGGCGCTTCGGTCCCTATGTCCAATTGGGCAATGGCGAGAAGCCACAGCGCTCTTCCATCCCCAAGGGTTTTTCGCTCGAGACGATGGATCTGGAAAAGGCGCTGCGCCTCTTGTCGCTGCCGCGCGAAGTCGGACTGCATCCCGAAACCGGCAAGCCGATCATGGCGGGCTTCGGCCGTTTCGGGCCCTATCTTTCACATGACGGCGCCTATGCCTCGCTGGAAACGCCCGAGGACGTATTCACCGTCGGCCTCAATCACGCGGTGACGCTTCTGGCCGAACGCAAAGCCAAGGGCGGGCGTGGCCTTCGCGGTGGACAGGCGCTGAAGGAATTGGGCGCTCATCCGGCAAGCGGCGCGCCCATCAAGGTAATGAAGGGGCGCTATGGCCCCTACGTCACCGACGGCTCCATCAATGCGACTCTGCCGAGGGATTCCGATCCGACATCGGTGACGCTCGAAGACGCGGTCGGGCTGCTTGCGGCGCGCGTTGAAAAGGGGCCCGTGAAGAAAAAGGGCCGGGCTGCGAAAAAATCAGCGAACGGCGAAAAGAAGGCACCAGCCAAGAAAACTGCGAAGCCTCCCGTGAAAGACGCTGGAGTCGCCGCTGTCGCCTCAGCAGCGAAGCCAAAGCGGCAAGCCAAAGCGAAGGTCTAACGCGCCCACCGCTTCCCCTTGAGGGAGGGTTGTTCGCGCCCCTATTTCGCGAGCGGATCCGGGCGCAGCTGGAAGTGCACGACTTTCGGCGTCTGCCCCTTGCCGCCTTCGATATGGGCGCTGGAGCTGCCGGCATAGGTCGCGTAGATGCCCTTGCCTTTCCAGCCGCCCTTGGGATCGTCGATCCTTCCGTCCATGCCCTTGGAAAAGAATCCCATCGGATAGGGCACGCGCATCGTCACCCATTTGCCGTCCACCAATGCGAACATCGCATCCGACAGATTCCCGGTAGCGATCGGAACGTTCTTGCCGAGGCCCAGTGTGTCGAACTGATCGACCCAATCGTAATACGGAGATTCCGCGCTGCCGCCCTTCATGGCGACGCCTTTAAATTGCGGACCCGGTATGGTGTAGAGCTTCCAGCCCTCAGGGCAGGCTTTGCCGGTCGCGGCGGTCGGACCATTGAGCGGTCCCTTGCACAGGCGGCGATCGAAGCTTGCAAAATGTCCGCTCGCGAGCACGGCCCAGAGAACGCCGTCGGTGGTGAGGTCCGCGCCGCGCGGTGAGAATCCCGAATCCGGATTCTTCGGATCGTTCCAGGGAATTTCGTACATCTCTGTCAGCTTGGTCTTGGGATCGAAGCGGATCGCGGTTCCAGGAAAGCCCAACACCACGGACCAAATCGTGCCATCCACCGGGTTGGCCGACACCGAATAAAGGCCCTGCAGCACGCGCTTGTCTTTTTTGGGATCGACCGG
>DASQIQ010000181.1:0-1744 GCA_035631495.1 Micropepsaceae bacterium | reverse complement strand
GGCGGAAAAAATATCGAAGCTCGGATAGATGGCCCAGACATAGCCTTCCGATTTATCGGCCGGCGGCGGGCAATCCGGCGAACCCAGATGGGTGGAGGCATAGATGATGCGCTGTCCGTCTGGCGTGAAATAGCCGCATGTGACGCGGCCGCGTCCGGTGCTGACGAGCTGCACATTCGTGCCGTCCTTGTTCATCGTGAACAATTGGTCGCATTTGTACGGCTCGCGCGTGGACTGGAAGATGATCTTCTTGCCATCATAGGAAAAATAGGCTTCGGCATTTTCACCGGTGTAAGTGAGCTGCCGGATATTCTTCAGATGCTTTTCCCTCGGATCCCCGACGATCGGCATCGCGGGCGGGTTTTGCAGCTGCGCCTGCGGCGCCGCGGGCGTCGCCGAATAACCAGGACCGAGCGCAAGCGCCGTGATGAGGGAGGTTGCGAGAATACCCCTGAGCTTCATTGTCATCTCCTTGCTTCCAACGTCACGTCAGCCTTCACGTCCTGGCCGTTCCGTTTGACCACTACCGCCACAATATCACCTGGCTTCTTGGTGCGCAGCGCATAGGCGTAGTCGCTGAGCGTCAGAATCGTCTTGCCGTCGAACTCCACCAACAGATCGCCGCCTTTAAGGCCCGCTTTCGCCGCCGGGCTGTTGTTCTGGACATCGCTGAACAACACCCCTTTGAGGTCGTCGCGGAAGTCGGGAACCGAGCCAAAATAGGGGCCGTAGCCGCCGCCGCTGCCGCGCGCGACCTGAGGGGGTTGCGCAACCTCATGATAGGGCAGGCGCTGCGCGTCTGTCGCCAGCCGGTCCACGGTCCCGTAAACGACAGACAACACCTTGACAGCGCCCTGGGCGTTGATCTTGTCGGCGGTGTCGGAGGGCTTGTGGTAATCGGTATGAAGGCCTGAGAAGAAGAACAGCACCGGAATCTTCTTGGCATTGAACGAGGTATGATCGCTCGATCCGTAACCGGAATCGGAAAAATTGAGCGCGAGACCCACGGGCTTGTTGAAGTCTTCCACGGTCTGTTTGAGGCTGGGCGAGGTCCCGATGCCGCCGATGAAAAGCCGATCGTTCGACACCCGCCCGATCATGTCCATATTGACCATGGCATCGATAGACTTAACCGGCACTGTCGGATGATTGGCGAAATTGGACGAGCCCAACAAACCGATCTCCTCGCCGGCAAAGGCGATGAACAGCACCGACCGCTTCCAGGCGTGATTGTTCTTGGCCGCGATCCGGGCCAATTCCATCACGCCCGCCGTGCCCGATGCATTGTCGTCGGCGCCGTGATGCACCTGCCCGACCTGCGAGGGCGCCAGCGAGTTGCGATTGCCCAGGCCCAGATGGTCGTAATGCGCGCCGACCACGACCCATTCGTTCTTCAGATTGGGGTCGGCGCCCGGAAGCACGCCGATCACATTGCGGATGATCTTTCTGGTGCGAACGACATCGGTGGCGATGCGCGCCTGCGCGCCCGTAAGCGCGAAGGATTGCGGCGTGAGGTCCTTGTCGATGGCCTGTTCCAAGGCGGCCGGGTCCTTGCCGGCATCCTTGAACGCTTTGGCAAGGATGCTGCGTTTGGTGTGGACCGCCGAGATGCCCAGATCGCTTTCGGCTTCCTGCCGCTCCGCTAGTCCCAGATCCTCGGTCTCCTGTGAGGGCGGGGCGATGAAAATGATGCCCTTGGCGCCATGGAGCCGCGCATTGATCGCTTTGTTGGTGAAGGATGCGT
>DASQIQ010000180.1:0-7279 GCA_035631495.1 Micropepsaceae bacterium | reverse complement strand
CTGGACTTGCTCGCGGCGTTGACCGGCGATTAGAACTAAAGTAGAACGATTCGCGCTGTTGCGGCTTTGTTCGCTCGCGCTCAGGAAGCGCAAAATCGGGGATCCCATGCTGACCAAGAAGCAATATGAGCTCCTGATGTTCATCCATCAGCGCGTCCGCGAGTCGGGCGTTCCGCCATCCTTCGATGAGATGAAGGACGCGCTGGACTTGCGCTCGAAATCGGGTATCCACCGCCTTATCACGGCGCTTGAGGAGCGCGGCTATATCCGCCGGCTCGAAAAGCGCGCGCGTGCCCTGGAGATCGTGCGGCTGCCGGAAAATGCGGCGGAGGGCGTGCGGCCTGCCGCCACCCGCAATCAGGCGCAGCGGCTGACGAGGCTTGAGCCCGGCGCGAGAGTGCCGCGCGGCGAGACGCGCGATCACCGGCTGGAAAACCGCATCCCGGCCGATGCGAGACAGGCGGCGGTTCATTTGCGGCACCGCGACAGCGATGGCGTCATGCCGATTCCGGTCATGGGGCGGATCGCCGCGGGTACGCCGATCGAAGCGCTGCAGAACCGCGGCAACGAAATATCGGTGCCGATGACGTTCCTCGGTAACGGAGAACATTATGCGCTGGAGGTCACCGGAGATTCGATGATCAACGCAGGCATCCTCGACGGCGATACCGTGCTCATCCGCAAGGCCGACAGCGCGAACACGGGCGACATCGTGGTGGCCCTTGTCGACGACAACGAGGCGACGCTGAAGCGGCTTCGCCGGCGCGGCGATTCCATCGCGCTGGAGGCGGCCAATCCGGCTTATGAGACGCGGCTTTATGGCGCGGATCGCGTACGCATTCAGGGCACTCTCGTCGGTCTACTTCGACGCTATTAGAACGCTTGGCCTTTTGATTTTTTTTACCGGCGGTTACTCTTGGCCGCATGAAGATTCTGTTTCACTCCAATCATCTTGGGATTCGGGGCACGGAAGTCGCGCTGTTCGACTACGCCAATTCCAATCAGACGATTCTCGGCAATGAGTCGGTCATCGCCTATGACCGCAACCGGCAGGAAAACGTCCCGCAGGTTATCGAGAAGTTCCAGAAGCATTTTCCCGTCCACGCCTATGCCGATTTTTCCGAACTGGACGGCATTATCGGAACAGCGCGTTGCGATCGGGCCTATTTTATCAAGGCGGGCAACAAGGACGGGAAAGTCTCCAACACCGTTCCGACCCTTGTCCACGCGGTCTTCGCCGTGCCCGCGCGTGAAGTTCACGGCACGGTGTTCGCCTTCGTTTCGGAGTGGCTGTCGAAATTTGCCTCCAACGGGTCGCTTCCCTACGTGCCGCATATGGTCAATCTGCCGCAGACCGACGAGGACCTGCGTCAGCAGCTCAACATTCCCAAGGACGCGCTGGTGATCGCCTCCTATGGGGGGGAGGATGCCTTCAATGTGCCTTTTGTGCCTGCGGCCATCGCCGAGGCCCTGCAGAAGCGCCGGGACCTGGTTTTTCTGTTCATGAATTATCCGCCCTTCCTTTCGCACCAGCGGGCGATCTTCCTGCCGGGCAATCCCGATGCCGAGTTCAAGACGCGCTTCATCAACACCAGCGATGCGATGATTCATGCCCAGAGACTGGGTGAATCCTTCGGTCTGGCCTGTGGCGAGTTTTCCAGCCGCCAAAAGCCCGTGATCACATTCCGCGGTTCCTATGGGCGCAGCCACATCGAGATTCTGGGCGACAAGGCGCTGCTCTACAACAACAAGCAGGAACTGGTGCTCATTCTGCTCAGCCTCAGCAAGCAGTTCATAGGCGCACAAACCTGGGACCAATATTCGAAACCGTTTGCTCCGGGCCCGGTGATGGAGAAATTCAAGAGCGTGTTCCTGGACGCGCCGGTTTAACGGTTTTTGCGGCGCCGCTCAGAAATCGGGCTTGTCGGCCTGCGGAATCGCCTCCAGATCGTAATGGAAGAAATTCTGGGTATCTTCCGCGCAGGCCTTTTCGGGCAGCGGGCCCAAATGCACGGCCCGAAATCGCTGGATCCCCGACCACGCCATGTTGAAGGCGCCCGGATCTTCTACGGTCACCGTCGCCTCGAGCGTGTTGCCCCTATCGATGAGCCTGAACCGTTCCACGACGTGGAGCTGATCGGTGTGAGGGGTGCGGAAATTGTCTATCAACGTCTTGTCGTTCAGCCCGATGGTGTCGACCACCAGCGTGCCGCCCTCGTAATGGCCGACCGATTCGCCATACCAGGACAGCTTGGGGTGCGCCGAATGCCTCTGATTCAGATAGACGCGGCGCACACGGTGGTCGTCATGCCCGATCAGCCAGACTTCCTTCGGCGTCTGAATGACGAACATTTGCCCCGGATCGAGCAGAAATGCGGGGACGCCGGGCGTCCAGCATCTCACTTCGCGGTTGAACATCGGTTTGCCGGCGAGCACCGCGTCGTTGACCTTTCTCAATTCCGCGATCACCCACGGCTTCAGAATCGGGTTCGAGAGGTCCGAGACGCGGAAGGTGGGTTGTTTGCCCGTTGCAAGGGCGACCTGATTGCTGATGTAGGGATGGTCTTTATCGGAGATGACGGGACCCGGCCCACTGGGCGGCGGCATGAATTCCATACCGACGCCTTCCCAGCTCACATCGTTCGCGGAAAAATCCGGCACGCCGCGTGACCCTGTGTCCGCTGCGAATGTCAGCGCGGCACCGCATAGCGCACCGGCCAAAACGCCACCGGCTACCAGCCATTTGTGGATGGCCGTCATAAAGCAATCTCAGACATAGACATTCTCTCTCTTGTCTCGCGCATGATGAAGAGCCGGTTAGATACAAGCCGCGCACTATATCGCGCCGTCAACGCGAGGCGAAAGCGACGGATGATGAGCGCGCTCCGATAGTCTTCGCAATTCTGCACTGGCGCCGCTAGCGGTCGCTCTAGCCGCTCTGGAGGCTCGCATCAAATGCCCCCGCGAGTGCTGCGCTGTAAGGCGCCAACACCATTTGGGAATGTCCCGCCGGGATCTCAAACGTTGTCAGACCGTCAAGCGCGAGCGGTCCCCAGAATGCCCGGTGCGGATTCGTCATCCCTTTGGCGCTGAACATCACCACGCGGCCGGCATAGGGTTTTGCCACATAGCGATGGGCGATGCGTTTGCATATCCCCCAATAGAGATCGGACCGCAACGTGTAACGTGGCGGGCGAAAAAGGCGTGTTCTGAGCCATTGTGGCAGATGTGGCGCCACATGGAGGGACGCAGCCGCCAAACCGTAAGCGAGACTCTTCCTCACGCGCACGCGGAGGTAGGACCGGGTGCCGCGCAAATCCCGAACGAGCAAGGCACGCATGTGACGCCTCGCGCGTGCGGGACCGGTTTCACGCTTTGCCCGGGTGGCCCCCGCATTCGTATCGATGATCCCGAGAAAGTCGACGGCTTCACCCCGACGACGCAGTTGCTGCGCCATTTCCAAAGCGACCCATCCGCCAAACGAGTATCCGGCCAGAGCATATGGCCCCTCGGGCTGTATTTTACGAATTTGGGCGAGATAGATGGCGGCCAAGGCCTCCATATCGCGCGGAATGCGCTGGCTTCCGTCCAAAATCGGCGGTGATATTCCGAATACCGGCCGGTCGCTCTTAAGATGCAGCGCGAGCTCGCGTATGAACATGACGTCGCCGTAGCCGCCATGCACAACGAACAAGGGTTGGCCGGAGCCTGTAACCCGAAAAGGCACGAGCGATGACGAGGCCCGTGCCGGCGCCGGATCGCGCAGCAACGTTGCTTGCGCGGCGATGGTCGGAGCCGCGATCATCGTGGTAGGCGGCATGTCGCGGCCGAACTCCGCTGCAATTTGCGCGAAAATCAGAAAAGCCTGTAAGGATGTCCCGCCCAGAGCGTAGAAATTGTCGTCCATGCCAAGCTTCGGCAGCTTCATAACCTTGCGCCAGATGCGTGCCAGCGCGCGCTCGATGACATCTGTCGGCGCGCGATAGAGCGCGCCGGGAGCTTTCTGCCGAGTGGATCGCTGAAGCAGCGCTGCGCGGTCTACCTTCCCCCGTTCCGTGAGGGGCATCGAATCCAGAATGACAAAATCCGATGGAATCAAATGTGCGGGCAGATGCGCGGCAAGCCTCGAGGCAATCGACGGCGAGACGCCCGGCGGCCGATCCTTGGGCCCAACGATGTAGGCGACGAGTTGAGCGTGATCGGGATCGTCTCCCGAAATGACAGCGACGGCGTCCTGGATATCGGATAAGCGCAGCAAAGCGCGTTCAATCTCAAACAGCTCGACTGTGAACCCGCGCAGCTTGACCTTGCGGTCCTTGCGGCCGAGATATTCGAGTTGGCCGTCGCTGCGCCAGCGTCCGAAATCGCCCGTGCGATATGAGCGCTTCGTGGGATCGTTCGGTTCGCTGAGGAAGACGGCGTCGGTGAGTGCGGGGTTCTTCCAATAACCCAGCGCAAGATAGCGGCCGGAGACGACAATCTCACCTGTCTCGCCGGTTCTGACCGGCTTTCCCGCATCATTCTCGATGCGGATGTCGACACCTGCCGCGGCGTGCCCGACAGGCAAAACGCCTGCTTCCGGAGAAATCGTCAGGTCGAGGCTATTGATCGCAACCGTTCCGGTCTCCGTCGTCCCCATCGTGTGGACAATTTGGCAGCCTCGCGTGAAGAAGCGGCCCGCCCGAGCGATGTCCTCGCTGTAAAGCGGTTCGGCCGCATTCCTGATGAGGCGCAGCTTGGGGAAGCGCCCTTCGTCGGACAGCGTCGCGATCCAGGTCCGGAACAGGGAGCTGGTCGTGACATGGATCGTTATTCCGAGTTCCGAGAGCCAATTGGAGAGCGCAGCGGCTCCCCTTGTGCGGATATCGAAAGGACAAACACACGCGCCATTGAGCAACGCGACGAAAGCGTTGTGCATGCCCGTGCCCCAATTGCACGAGAAGAGAAGCGACATTCGATCGCCGCTTCCGATCTCAAATCTATCCGACCACAGATCGACGTAACGAAGCAGGAATTCATGACTAAGCTCCACACCCTTCGCTTTTCCCGTCGATCCGGAGGTATAGAGAATATAGGCCGCACTGCTCGGATGAACCGCGCTCTTGCGTTGAGGAATGGTGGGACGTTTGACGCGGCATGTGTCGAATTGGAGAACGCACATCCGTGCGCCGCGTACCCTCTCTAAGAGCTCGGTAGGTTTTGCATTGGTGAGGACTAACGAGGCGCCTGAATCCTTGATTGTCTCGGCGATGTAGCTTTCCGGAAAATTCAGATCGAACGGAATGAAGACCCGGCCGGCTTTCGCAGCACCAAGCATTGCCGCAATGGACGAAAGCGAGTCCTTCATCAACAAGGCGACAGGCGATTGGTCCTCAGCGGATTGCGAGAGGATCTCGTAGGCGACGAAATCCGCCATCTCATCCAATTGCCGATACGTGACCGCGCCAGTATCGGTAAGGACTGCATGATTGTCCGGTGTCAGGGCGACCTGGCGCTCAAACCGGGCAGCAATCGAGTCTGCCGCCCGATCGAGAATTCGCCCAGGCGACCGCGAGATTTGAGCGAGGTCATTCATGCCGGCAAGCCCCCATCACGGTATTCACCCGGATGCGCATGAAACTCCCGTAACGTTCATTCGATCCAACCCTGGATAAAAAAATTTTACCGGGGCTATTTAGATGACTGAAGTTTAATTCCGCCGTTTGGTTAAAGGCGGAACGGTCGCCTGACCGTTAAGAGACTGAATTTTATAAGGAATCTGTTACGCGTTCCCGGCCTAGCGCTGGCCGCGGAGCGACCAGGGACGTTTTCCGCGCTCGGCGGCGACGGTCTCGACCCCGATGCCATCCACCCCAAAGGTCAAGGCGGTGGCGCCGTCGCGTGCGATGTCGAAGCGATCGAGCACAAGCTCGGGCCCCTTGCAGATCCGGCGGACTGGAACGGCGCTGACGAGGATTCTGGCGCGAGCGCAATCATCCACCAGGGCTGCTGCCCGAAGCGACAAAGCAACGACCCGGTGATCCTTGCCTTCGGCCACGCAGCCCAGCTCATCGCAATGGGCGTCCGACCTCGCGGCCGCGACATCGCGCCTGTCGCCATCCCGAAGCAGCCATTGCGAGGCAGTATACTCGTCCGGTTTTTCGCCGAGGATGACGAGTGTACCCTGTTGGGTGCGGACGGCGGCCGATAGACCGTCGCGTGCAATCAGCACATCCGGAGGAGCGCTCCCGAGTATTGCGGCGAGCGCCACGGCGATGGGCACCAGGCCGAACCAGCGCCAGCGCAAACGCCATAGAGCAATCCATAGACCACCCAGGACGATTGCGACGAGCGCTTCGACCGGCCAGGCGCGCACCAAGGTCGCCGCACCGGGCAAATCCGCGACGTCATGCGCGATGGCCGTCATGACATGAACGCCCCATCCCATGATTTGCAGCGGTCCCGTCTCCAACCCGAATGGCATCAGTATGACGGCGATTGCCGCCCACGGCATGATGACGAAGGCGACCACCGGTTCGGCGAGGAGATTGGCGAGCAGCGAATAGGCCGCGGCGCGATCGAAATGATAGATGGCGAACGGCGTCGTCGCCAACGTCGCCACGACGCTGGCGAGGATCATGCCAATCACGTAGCGGCGTGCTTTGCGCCATAGAAACAGAACGCGACCCGGTGCGCCCGCATCGTTGCGCGGCCGGGACGCGCCCCACTCGGCGAGCGCGATCAAGCCGATCACCGCGGCAAAAGACATCTGGAATCCAGGATCGATGATATTCTCCGGTTGGAAGGCGAGAAGCGCGAGCGCCGCCAGCGCAACGGCGCGCATCGAAAGGGCCGGCCGGTCCGCCATCACACCGAGCAGCATCATCGAAAGCATCAGATAGGACCGCACGGCCGGCGCTCCGCCGCCGCTGATTGCAAGATAGAAACTCGCGCTCAGCAAGGCCGCGCCGGCCGCCCATTTCTTGATCGGCTGCGTCAGCGCGATGCGCGGCCACAATGCGAGCAGCGCGCGCAAGGCCCAAAATATGCCCAGTCCCGCAAGCGCCAGATGCACGCCCGAAATCGACAGCACATGCGCCAGGCCCGAGTCGCGATAAGCCTGAACGTCTTCTTCGCCGATTTCGCCCCGCTCACCGGTAATCAAGGCCGAGGCGATGCTGCCGTCGGGGCCAGGAATGGCCGCCTCAATGCGTCCTGTCATGGACAGACGCAGTTTCTCCACGCCGGCCATCAGGCGATTGGAAGAGCTTAGAGGCGGCGCATCTTCCAACGGTTTTGG
>DASQIQ010000179.1:0-2475 GCA_035631495.1 Micropepsaceae bacterium | reverse complement strand
AAAAGGGGGAACATTCCAACATGACTTGGAGTGCATCCCATGGCTTCTGGCGCGGGCAGCATAATCTCCGATGACAAGACGCCAAATCTTTGTTCCGATGCTGTTAGGCGCCCTGTCCCTAGCCGTCGTGGCTTGGCCGGCTGAAGCCGCGGGGAACAGAGCGCGCGGCGAATTCCTTGCGCGGGAGAACTGTTCCACCTGCCACGCTGTGGGGCCGGTCGGGGTCAGCCCCTATCCACTTGCTCCCCCTTTTCGGACCTTGCCCCAAAAATACGACGTCGAGGGCTTGGCCGAAGCCCTTGCCGAAGGCATTGTCGTCGGCAACACAGGCGCGCGACAGATGCCGATGTTTGTTTTGTCGACTGACGAGATCGACGATCTGATTGCGTATCTGAAATCTCTGGTGCCAGCGACGCTTCGTAAGCCCATGCCCGGGACAAGATCGACACTAGGCGATTAGACCCGCCACGGCTTCACTGAGCGAGCGCGTTACGTCAATGGCATTCGTCTCGTGGGCGATGGTATTTGTCGTCACAACGCGCGCAGCACCCGCAGTGCCGAGCGATTCGAGAGCCCCTGGCGCGAACACGGCATGGACGCCGACACACACAGCCGGCTTCATCCCGGCGCGGCGAAGATGCCCAAGGGTTGCGATCATCGTCCGTGCTGTCGAGATGATGTCATCGACCAGCACCGGTGTGTGGGATTTCCAGCGCTCCACGTTTGGAACGGAAACCTCCACATCGGTGGCGCTGCGACGATGCTTTTGGAGAATGATGAACGGTGCGCCCGCGCTTTTCGCCACCACTTCGACCCACTGCGCGCTTTCCTCGTCCGGACCGATTACCAGCGCCGAGGGAACAGACTCCTTGATCCAATCCGCAAGCATGGGCGAGGCATGAACGCTGACAGCTGGAATCGTGTAAATGTCCGGAAGGGCAGATATGCGGTGCAGATGCGGATCGACGGTGACCAACCAATCAACGATTCCAGAGAGATAATGTGCAAATACCCGGGAGGTTACCGCCTCACCGGGGTGAAAGCGGCGATCCTGGCGCATATAAGCGAGATAGGGTGCGATCAGACCTACGCGCGAGGCACCCAGTTCGCGCGCCGTTGCCACGGCGAATGCGAGAGACAGAAATTTGGGGTCCGGACGGTCCAGCGTCGCAACCAGCACGACCGACCGCCCTTCGACATTGCTATCCAATCGGACATAAGTCTCGCCGTCGGGAAAGCGGCGGAATTCGGCGCGGCCTATTTCGGCGTCCAATCCCGGCGCAAGGAGGATCGCCAAAGCCTCGTTTCCCGGCAAGGCTATGATCAGGGGTCTCATAACGTCTCGAGCTGGATAATGTCGCGATTGGTTCGCGCATATTGAAGCGCGTAGTCGAGCTCCCCCACGGCTTCGCCATGCACCGTATAAAGCGGTTGCGAGCGTTCGACATGGCTGCCCAGACGAACATGCAGCTCCAGCCCCGCGGCCTTGGCTTCGGGCGCTCCGGCGAGCTTGGCCAATTTCGACAGCCGCCGATTGTCGATGGCAACGACCCTGCCGGCGCGAGAGGCGGCGATAGTGTGGCGGTGCGGCGCTACGGGCGGCGCGCGCATGCCCCCCTGCGCTTCGCAAATACGCTGAAACTTGATCCAGGCCCGCCCGCTGTTGAGCGTTTCCAGGGCAAGGGCCGCGCCCAATCCCGCAGACGTAGCGCCGCCCATTTCCAGAAGGTGCGAGGCCAACAGCAGCGCGCGTTCCTTCAGATCGCCCGGCGCATTCGGCTTACCTTGCAATACGGCAAGCACATCATGCGCTTCGAGTGCCGGGCCGATGCAACGCCCAACCGGTTGGGTGCCGTCGCTTTCAAGCACCCGGGTGGCGAGCCCGAATATCTGCCCAACCTCGATAAGACTGTGAGAGAGCGCTCGGGCGGCCTCGGCGCTCCGCACCTTTGCCGTTTTTCCAACCGGCATATCAAGTACAAGGTGCGTTGCTCCGGCCGCGATCTTCTTGGAGAGAATCGAGGCGACCAATTGTCCCTCGCTGTCGAGATCGAGCAGGCGTTCCACGCGAATGAGAATGTCGTCGGTCGGGCTCAGCCGGACCGCTCCTCCCCAGACGATGCAGCCACCCTCACGTTCCACCACACTGCGCATCGCCGGCAGATCGAGATCAACGGGGGCCATGGTCTCCATCGTATCGGCGGTGCCTGCCGGAGAGGTAATGGCGCGAGATGACGTCTTGGGAATCGTCAGCCCACAGGCCGCGACCACCGCAACAATGATGGGCGTCGTACGATTGCCTGGCAGTCCCCCGACGGAGTGCTTGTCCACGATGGGCGTTTTTTCCCAGACGATGCGGTCGCCCGCTTCGAACATCGCGCGGGTCAGAGCGCAGATTTCCCGCCGGTCGAGAGGCCGCGCGGCGCAGGCGGTAATGAAGGCGGACAATTCGACGTTGGAATAGCGCCCTGCCGC
>DASQIQ010000178.1:0-13135 GCA_035631495.1 Micropepsaceae bacterium | reverse complement strand
CCGATGTCGTCGCGGCCCGAAACAGCCCAGCGCGTGAGATTGTATTTGCGCTGCTTCTTGACCGGCACCGGATGCGACGCGGTCTCCAGCCGCAACGGCGCGGCATCTGCATTCGCATTGAGCGTGAAGACCTTCGAAGGCGTGCTGAGCTGGATTCCCGCGGTGGAGGAAAGCGCGAAGAAGGCAGCGCCTACGCGGTTCCATTCGCCCTCTCCGATGACTTCCTCGGTACGATAACGTCCGGGGCGGAAATCGAAGATTTCGCCATCGCTGGCATAGAGACAAAGCACGCGAGGCTGTTCGCCGCGCCGCGTCGCAACGAAATCAAGATAATCATCCAGTGCGATATCGCCATGGGCGTAGCGTTGCAATTTTTGGAACGCGACCGTGTTGGTCCACAACAAGCCGATCGAGCGGCCGTCCGCGCCCATTGCGCGTTGTGGCCGATAGCGAATCTCCGCCGGCCATTCGGGGTGATGCGAGGCCGGGTTGTCCCAATCCATCAGCAGCGCTTGATAGCCCGCATCGAGGTAGTGCCCGACGAGGCCCCCCGAATAAGCCTGCTCGTTGACGAGCGCGACACTGGGCGAGACACCAAGGAGACGACGATAGACATCGTTGCCGATTTTCAGATTGGCGGCGACGAGCTTGGCCGGAACCAGGGGGCCGATGAGCTGGGCATAGCCCGAGCCGATCAATTCGGCCTTTCCTGCTTGGATGAGATCGCGCAAACGCCGGACCCAGGCCGGATCGCGGGTTTCGATTTCTTCCAGCGTGTAGCCGGTCGCTTCGATTCCGATCGGACCATGCGTGGCGGCGAGCGCGAGCAGCGGCCAGTAGCAACGTTCGATGACGATGGATCGCTCGGATTCCTCGATCGAGGAAAAAGCGAGATTGAGATGAAACACGGCGAAGAGATGCAGGGACGCCGGCTCGGCCGCCAGCGCCGGCGAACGGCGACGGTCAAAGGCGCGAAGCATGGCGATTCATCTCGGTTGCGGCGGGAAGCGGGCGCATCAGGAATACATCCCGCCATTGACGTTGAGCGTCTGGCCCGTGATGTAGGCCGAAGCGTCGCTGGCGAGAAAGACGACCGCGTCCGCCACCTCCCGCGCTGTGCCCATGCGTCTTAAGAGAGTGTTTTCCACCGCTTTGGCTGACGGCGCAGCCATTTCGGCGGCGATGAGCTCGGCAGCCACCACGTTCGAGCGCACGTTAAGAGGCGCGCCGAAGCGAGCGATGGCTTCCCCGAGCGAAATCAAGCCAGCCCAGCCAGCGGCGCAATGATCACGGGTGGGTGCGCCGGCGTCGGTCAAACCGATATGGACGACCGCTCCCTTCTTGGTTTCGGCAAGGAGCAGAAGAAAGGCTTGCGCACAACGGAAAGGGCCTTTGAGCGTAGCCTGGAGCATCGCATCTCCATCGCCGCCTCCGGCCGGATCGAAATCGGCGGCCTTGTTGATCCCCGCATTGTTGATCAGCAACGAGATCGGTCCGAGTGCCCGGCGGGCCTCCTTGGCAGCAGCGTCGATGGACGCGCGATCAGCAACATCCATTTGCAGTGAAACCGCCAGGCGTCCGTTCTCTTCGATCTCGCGGGCGACCTCATGAGCGGCGTCGGCGCGTTCGCGATAGGTGAGCGCGACGTTGGCGCCGACTTCAGCCAAGCGGAGCGCGATTGCGCGCCCGATGCCGCGGCTTCCTCCGGTCACGACCGCGTTGCGGCCATGCAGTGAAAAGCTTTTCATGCGGCACGCTGAGCGCCCACGCGCGCGGTGACGTAAGAGGCAATCAACGCGAGCGCTGCGTCCACCTCGCCCAAATCGCGAACCCCCGAACGCGTAGGCTTATTTCGCTTGCGCGCGGCGAAAAGCAGATTTTCCCGATCCCGTGAATCGGCTCCGGCGACGGTTTCAAAGCCGGCAATTTCCAGAAGACGCGCAAGGGTCCGCCGCGAGAAATGATAGAGGTGGTTGTCGATGAACCATTCCTCCGCGATGCCGTCGCTGCCGATCTCTTCGATGTTCGGCGCATCGATGATGAGCAGTCCATCTGGCTTCAGCGCGCGCCAATGATCGGCAAGCGTGCGGGCCGGCGAAACGTGTTGAACGATCGTGCGGCAGGAATAGACAATATCGAAATGGGCTTCGAGAAGGCGGCTATCCTCGTCCGGTCCAACGGAAGTCAGCATCGCCGCAGGCGCCGCGTTGAGCAAGGCGCGCGCAAACGGGCCACGGTTGGAACCGGTGTGGAGCACGCACAAGCACGAATCCAAATCCGCATGCGCGCGGATTAGCGAAACGCAAGCTTCCGTGCGGGAAGGCTTGCTGAAATGAACATTGTCGCGAGCAGCGCTACTCCGCGTCTTTCCCTCGGCGCGCGGCAGGCTCTGAACGAGGCCGCAATCGCCGCAGAGATAGACCGTTAAGCCTCGTGGGCTCGTTTCCGGCTCATAGATGGGTTCCAAGGTGGACGAATGACAGAGATCGCAAGTTTCGGTCATCGGCAGGGCCCCATTAACGCAGCCAAACATGTGGCGTGCTGAGGCGGTTATCCTGTTGCGAATACGGTTAATACCGACTTACCAATTCCATAAAATTGCGAATGACCGCAGTACCGCGGGGGTCGCCGGCGCGGCGAAATCGCCGGTCACTTTTTGGTTGCGATGACGACGGCCGCGCGGCCGATTCCCGCTTGCGCGAGCGCGCGGTAGAAGGCGCGGCGCGTTTCCTTCAAGCCGGCGCTTTCAAGACCGAGATCGAACTTTTTCCTCTGATTGTGGCAGGCCCGGCCTAAGACGGGGTCGTTCGTGTAATCGAGACCCATGAGCAGGAAGAGTTCCATGGGAAAGCTGGTGTTGCGCTCGGCGATCTCGAAGCCCTGGCTAGTGATCAGCTGCGACAAGGAGTCGAAATCGAAATAATTCAGATGATGGGGCGGGGCCACCCACCATTCGGGAAGCGAAAGCGCCGCACGGGCACCAGCCTGGAAGGGTGTGAAATCATTGGGCACGTTGAGGCAGATGAGGCCGCCGGGCGCGAGCAGGCCGCGGGCCAGCCGCACCACCCGCAACGGATTGGGGACGTGCTCCAGAACATTGTTCAGATGCACGACATCGAAACGGGGAAGTTTTGAGGCCGTCCGGGCGTTAAAGAAATCTTCTGTCACGTCAAGGCCAAGCTTGCGCGCGTGCTCGGCGGCCTGACGCGAGGGCTCCAGGCCCTGAACGCTCCAGCCCCGCTCCTTTGCGGTTTTCAGGAAAAACCCGGGACCGCATCCGATGTCGAGGATTCGCCGCCTATCGCGCGGCAGAAGACGCTCGAAGCTTTCGAGCCGATCGCTGCTTGCGAGCGCCGCCCAATCCTGGTCCTCGCCGGCATGGGCAAGGAACATTGGCTTTTCTTCGGTGTAATAGGCGTCGCGGTAGGTGTGCTCCAGCTCGGCGGCATCGGGAAGCGGAATCACGTGGCGAAAGCCGCAAATCGCACAGGCGATCACATCGAAGCCTTTGGCGCGCGTGACAAGCAAGCCGTCATGGTCTCCGCCGTCCGAGTCCGTCCACGAGACGACAGTATTCGCCGCAATCGCGCCCATATTGGCTCCCTGTTAACGCGGTTTTAGCCAAGGGACTTTAAGAAAAGGTAAGTGGGGAAAGGACAAAAGCCTTGTCGGCTCTTTTCATCGCAGAAGCGTCGAGCAACCACGCGCAGGATTTGTCGCGTGCGTTGGCCTTCGTCGATGCCGCTGCTTCGTGCGGCTGCGACGCGGTAAAATTCCAGCTCTTCCGCGTGAACGAATTGTTCGCGCCGGAAGTTCTCGCAAAAAGCGCAAAGCTTCGTGCGCGCGTTGCATGGGAGTTGCCGGTTTCTCACATCGAGCCCCTGACGCTCCGCGCGCGCGAGCGCGGGATTCAATTCTCCTGCACGCCATTTTATCTTGACGCGGTCAAAGAGCTCGAACCCCATGTCGCATTCTACAAGATCGCATCCTACGAACTTCTGTGGGACGATCTGCTCAAGGCCTGCGCTCAAACCGGCAAGCCGGTGATCATTTCCACCGGCATGGCCACAATGCCGGAGATCGAGGGCGCGGTGAGGACGCTGAAACGCGCCGGGTGCCGCGATTTGACGGTGCTGCATTGCGTGTCGGCTTATCCCGCGCCTGCTGAAGAGGCGAACCTTTCCGCGATCGGCGCTATTCGCGAGGCCACTGGTGCATCCGTCGGTTGGTCCGATCACACGCGCAATCCAGCCGTTATCGAACGCGCGGTCCATCGTTGGGGTGCAAGCGCCGTGGAATTCCACCTCGATCTCGACGGCAAAGGCGCCGAATATGCCAGCGGTCATTGCTGGCTGCCCGACGAAATCGCCCCTGTTATCGCGCGCATCCGCGAAGGCGAACGCGCCGATGGCAGCGGTTTCAAAGGGCCTGTGGCGGCCGAGCTTTCCGACCGCGAATGGCGCGCCGATCCCAGCGACGGACTGCGTCCGCTCCGGCACATCCGCGCCAATTGCAAAGTCGCCTGATGAGCAAGCGCGCGAAAACCCCACGCGTGGTTGCCATCGTGCAGGCGCGCATGGGTTCGACGCGTTTTCCCGGAAAAGTCCTGCGCCCGATCGCCGGCAAACCCCTGCTCTGGCATGTCACGCACCGCCTCAAGCGCTGCAACACGCTTCATGAGATCGTCATCGCCACTTCGACGAACCCCCGCGACGATGCGATTGAGAGCTTTTGCCGCGACGAGAGAATTGAGGTCGTGCGAGGGCCTGAAGACGACGTCCTGGCGCGTTTCCATTTGGCCGCGGAAAAATTCCATGCCGACATCATTGTGCGCGTCTCATCGGATGCGCCATTTCTGGACCCCGCCTTCATCGACCATCTGGTGAACGCGCTCATCGCGCAGGACGGGGACTATGTGCAGCCCGAACCGGGCACGCTCTGCGCGCATGAAGGCGTGGACCCCTTTTCGCGCCGGGCGCTCGAGAAATTGGTGAGCGAGGCCGGCGGCGATCCGGTCGCGCGCGAACATGTGACCGGCTATTTCAAGCTGCACCCCGACTTTGTGCGCGTCGTTCATGCCGCGCCCGACCCCAAGCTTGCGCACCAACCCGCACGCCTGACCGTAGATACGCCGGACGATCTTGCCTTCGCCGAGGCGCTGCACGAACGCATGCAGGCCAAGGCCGGCGAGGCTTCGCTCTCCGACCTGCTGCTGCTGCTGGAACGCGAGCCGCACCTCACCGCCATCAATGCACATGTGCGGCAGAAGAGCCTTGGCGCAGAGGGCGGCCTTGTCCTCATCCGCTGCGACGGCGGCGGCATGCTCGGCTTCGGCCATGTCAAGCGCAGCCTCACTCTGGCCCGCAGCCTGCGCGATCGCGAAGGGTTGGGTGTCCTCTTCGCGCTCAACGGCGAAGAGGAAGCGGCGACCGTCATCCGCCAGGCGGGCTTCGAAACCATTGTACTTCCGCGCCAAAGCCAGACCACCGCCTTTACCTCGCTCGTCACCGCAAAGAAGCCCGACATCCTGGTCGCGGACGCGCGCACCAATCTCTCGCGCGACATGCTGGCGCGCATCGCAACGAAGGTTGGCATCGTTGCGCTGATTGACGATACTTCGGACCGTCGCTTTGCTGCGACACACGCCTATTACCCACCAGCGCCGCAAGTCGATCGCTTCTCCTGGAAAGGAACGAGCACCGTCGTTCGCGTCGGGTGGGAATGGGCCCTCCTCGGTTTTGATGCCGCGCGCGTGCCGGCAGTGACTGCTCCGCGCGATGCCGAGCGCCCGCCGATGATCGTGAGCATGGGCGGGTGCGATCCCCTCGATCTGACGCGACTCGCGGCACGCGCTTTGGCCAAGATTACTGCCCCGTTCCGGGCGCGCTTTGTCATCGGACCGGGCTTCCGCACCGCACGGGCAGTCGCGCGGGAGATCGAAACGCTGAGTCCCAATTTTCAAGCCGTGCATGGCGTCGACGATCTGGGGCCCGAATTTGCGGCGGCTGATCTCGCCCTCGTCACATTCGGCGTAACAGCCTATGAACTCGCCGCGCTCGGCGTGCCGGCGCTGTATCTGGCGATCTCCGACGACCATAAACTCTCCGGTTCGACCTTCGAAAAAGCGGGCATGGGAATTGTGCTTGGCTTGGCCCGCATGCTGCGCGCGGACGATATTGCGCGCGCCACCTGGAAGCTGCTGCTGGATCCGGAGAAACGACGCGACATGCGCGCGGCGGGTCTGAACGTCGTCGACGGCCGCGCCGGCGAACGCATCGCGGCGGACCTGGTGCAGGCTTTGGCGCAATTGCGCGGGTCTAAGGGCGGCGCGGCGGCAACAGCGCGCTAAGCACGGAAGCCGCGCGCGCGAAGACATCATTCCAATCGCCGTTCTTTGCCGGCATGATGCAGTGCGCCGCCGGTGCGAAGGGCTCGAAATCGCGGCCGAATGACGTCCAACTCTTGTGGTAGAGAACCTTCAATGTCGGTACGCCGACCGCGGCCGACATCCATGAGACGGATGTGGGCGCGCTGACCACGGCGTCGAGCGCAGCGATCATCGCCGTCGTGCGGTCGATCTCCTGTTTCTGGTCGAGACCAGGGGGCACGAGAATCTTGCGGCCGCTCAAATGCTGCAACGCCTCGATCTCTTCGGACTGCACATCATATTGCAGCGAAACCGCCACGCCGGGCGCGCGGCGCAAGAAATCCGCCCATGACGCGAGCGGAGCATATTGCAAATTGCGCAAGCCCCCGAGACTGCCGCTGCGCCAGGACAGGCCGATGAACGGACCGGGGCCTTGCCGGCGGAGCCACGCGGACCATTGCGCCCGTTCGGTTTCATCGGGTTTGAGATAGACATGGGGCACTGGAAAATCGGACAATTCCTGCCGCATCAGCCCGGGCAGCGAGCCGATCGCAATCGCCGCGTCCGCCCCGCCGCATTCTTCCAACCAATCGTAACGCGCAAAAGTCTGCCCGCCGCGCACGTGCAATTTGGCAGGATGCACCGTTACATCGGGAAAGGATCGGGCAAAGAGCGGCACAAGGCGCTGGTCGCTTTCAACGATGAGCCGCCCATACACTGCCGCACAGGCTTTTGCCAGTGCCGGAATGACACTGGCGAACATGATCTGATCGCCGATCCCCTGCTCGGCCGTGATGAGCAGGATCATGCCCTCGGCGCGGCGGCCCGCCCACATCGGAAGCCCATGATCCGCAACCAGGATGCGCTCTTTGATCCGGTGGCGATATTCGTAATCGCGCCAGCCGCGGCGCAACTCGCCCTTCAGGAACCGCAAAATGGCACGGTTGAGCCGTGCTTGTGCATTGTCGGGCTCGCGCGTAAGCACCCGTTGGTAAAGGCCGAGCGCTTGATCCACATCGCCTTGGTCGGCAAGCAGATCGGCAAGATTGCCCAAGGCCGCGGCGTTGTCGGGCGAAAGCCGCAAGGCCTCTTGATAGAACGCTTCGGCGCGCGTCTCATCGCCCGCCTCACGCAAGGCCGAACCCAACGTCAACCATAATTCCGCGAGCTCAGGATTGGCTTCGAGGGCGGGCTTTATCAGCGCGATCACCTCCGCCGTGCGCCCGTTTCTGCGCAGGAGGTTGGCAAGATTGACCAAGGCTTCCAGGCGGCCGGGCTCCTGCGCCAGCACGCGACGGAAGAAGTTTTCAGCCGCTCCGGCATGTCCCAAAGCCGCCGCGGTGTTGCCCAGGGCAAACAACACACGCGCATCGTCGGGGGATTCCCGCAGCGCGCGCTCGAAACAGGCAATGGCGTCCGCGTGCCGCCCCTCGCCCGAAGCGGTCAGGCCCTCGGCATAGAAGTCCACGTTTTGCTGCTTGTCCGCGCTGCCCATGCATCATTCTTGACGCATGGGCGTTAATGCCCGCTTAACCCTGTTGGCGGCGGCTCCTTATCGCGTTGTTAAGCCCCGCAGGCGGATTCTAGGGGCCAAAGGGTGCAAAGGCACTCTCGGTTTGCCAGGAGATCGTCGTGGCCATCGGCTTCGACCCAACGCTGCTGTTCAACTATTATGCTGCGAAGCTGCCACTTTCGCCGGTGCAGAACAGCGCGCAAGCCAATGTTGCGTTGACGCCTTGGGATATACGGAACACCAAACCGCCGCAGCAGATTGAAGACGTCACCGCGCGCAGCGCTACTCCCTATTTCGATCCCACGGACCGCTCGCTTCTTGCGCCGGCGAATGCGACCGGTACCGCGAATGCACAATCGGAACTCGAAGCGCTGCTGAACAGCCAGCTGTCGAACAATTCATCCGCGGCAGGCAATGCGACGCTCGCCGCCGACAACCACAAAATGTTTGGCCTCTACCAAGCGCTGGACAGGCTGGACTACATCGCCAAGATGGCCAACCGCGACGGTACGGTCGATGGCCAACGCGCCGGCCTCAATCAAAGTTTCCAGGATGGCCTCACGCAAGTCCTCTCCTACGTGAAGAACGCCTCTTTCACCAACCTCACCGTGATGCCGGGGCAGAAGACCGCGACCGAGCAGAGCGCCGTGAGCATCCCCTATCCGCAGTCCGATTACACGGGCGGTGCGGTCATGGGCGATGCGCAGGTCTTCACGTCCGTGCCGGGGCTCTCGACCGCCGACCACTTTACGATCTCGGTCCTCAAGGCTGGGGTCACCACCGACGTCGTCATCGATCTTTCCAATGTCACGGGCCCGCTCACGCTCGACAACATCAACGCCTATGTGAACCAGCAGCTCGCCGGGGCAGGCTTCGCGACGCGCTTAACGCGTGTTCAGACGGGCGGCGACATCGCCACGCGCACCGCCACCTGGGGCGAGCAGATCGTCGGCCGGCCGGGTGAAACCCTCACGCTGTCCTCAGCCCAAGCGCAGCCGGCGATCTATGTGGCAGGATCGGACGGAAAGTCCACCGACAGCGAAGGAAAACTGATCAAGCTTGTCGGGCTTTCCGGCACGCCTTCCAGTGGTTTCTCCACGAGCACGACGCCGGATACCGGCACGGCGGCTACAAAAGCGACTGCGGTCGATGCGAACGGCAATGTCTATGTCATCGGCAATTCGACGGGAAGTTTCGGCAGCGAAGTCAATCAGGGGAGTCAGGACGTCTATCTGACGAAATATGATTCCGCCGGCAATAAGCAGTGGACCAAACTCCTCGGCGCGGCGGATACGGCAAGCGCTTACGGGCTCGCCGTCGATCCCTTGTCGGGTGGCGTCGTCGTCGCGGGCTCGGTCAACGGCAAACTCACGCCAACCGCGACCGGCGGCGCTACGGATTCTTTCGTCGCCAAATATGACACCTCCGGCAATCAGACCTGGCTGCGTCAGGTCGCGCCCGTCAACAATGATTGGGCAAACTCCGTCAGCGTGGATTCGTCGGGCAATGTCTATGTCGGCGGCCAGGTGTCCGGCGCGCTTGCCGCAGGGCAGACCAGCGCCGGCGGCACCGATGCCTATATCACCAAGCTCGATAGCAAAGGCACGCTTGTCTATAATCGCCAATTCGGAACCGCGGGCACTGACACGGCGAAGCAGACGGCGGTCGCGAGCGACGGCAATCTCATCGTGGCCAGCGAGCAGAACGGCCATGCCATCCTCACCAAATATGATTCGTCCAACGCCACCAGCGCCGCGATGTGGCAGGTCGATCTTGGCGATCTGCAAGGCGGGTCCATCGGCGGCCTGACCGTTTCTGGCGGAAACGTCTATGTCTCGGGTACCACTTCAAACGCAGCGCTCAACGCGGGCGGCGCGGCAAGCACCGCCAATGCCAGCTCGGGCGGAAGCGACGGGTTCGTCTTCGCCGCCACCGACAATGGCGCGAGCGCTACGCCCGATTTCGTTTCCTATGTCGGGACCAGCTCGACCGAGCAAGGTGGCGGGGTCACGGTCGCGGGCGGGAAGATCTATCTGGCGGGCACGACCACCGGTACCTTCGCCGGCCAGGCCCGCAGCGTGACCAACACGCATAATCTCTTCGTGGCGCAACTCGCCACCGACGGCAGCCTTGATTGGACGCGCCAATATGGCGGCCGTGACGGCGAATCGCGCGGAATCGCCATTGCCTCCGACAATTCTGGGTCTAGCGTGCTCGACGCGCTGAAACTTCCGCGCGGCACGCTCGATTTCAACCAGTCCAACGCGATCTCTTCGCAGACGACGGCGCAAGCGGGCGATTATTTCACCCTCAACATTCAAGGCATATCCAACACGCGCAGCGTCAAGATCACTCTCAGCAAAGGCGAGACGATTCGTTCGCTCGCGGTCAAGATCAACGGCGCGCTGCTGTTCGACGGCAAGGCGACGGCTCTTCCCGTCAAAGGCGGACAGGCATTAAAAATTGCCGTGAACCAGGGCGTGAGAGTCCAGCTCGTTCCCGGGCCGAAAGATTTCGACGCGCTTGCGGGATTGGGATTGGCGCCGCGTTTGCTGACCAATGACAAGACCGACGCGCCCGTGGACAAAACCAAAGTCGTGGACAACGCAGCGGTCAACGCTGCCAAGGCGGCCGCGGCGGCCAACCCGACGGTGACCGCGCAAACCATCGGTCTGGGAATCGATGGCGGCCTCGATCTTTTGAGCAAGCAGACGGCGGGGCACGCTGATGTCGCTTTGCAGGGCGCGATGGCGCTGATCAAACAGGCCTATGGGAATCTGAACACACCCGCATCGGCGAATACGCCGACGAACATCGGGCCCGGGCCGGACTATCTGCAAACACAGCTTGCCGGTTATCAGGCCGCGCTCGCCTTCCTGAGCACACTCCCCCCGGTCAGCACGTTCGATCCCACCAACCCGAACAACACGGCCAATTCATCCGGCACGACCGGCATAACGGGCTTGTTCTAAGTGTGGTGGATCTGAAATTGCGAATTTCGGCTTCGCCACCCTGGCGCATTCCGGGCGCGGGCTCTCAGATGACTTTGTTGTAGACAATGGCGCCGGCCGACGACGCCCGCTTCGGGGCCGGATCGGCCGTATAAGGCCGCTCGCCGGCGCGACTCTTTTGGACACCTTCCGCGACAGCTTGCACCAAGTCCTCGGCCGCGTGCCGCATGGCGGCGACCAGCCGCTCATGGATTTTCAAAAGGCTGTTCAGCTGCGCACCTGATTCCTTGAGCGCCGTCACCAATTGCGCCGGCGCGTGCTTGATGCCGCCATCGGCTTTCAAAGCTTTCACTTCGCGCCCGTAAAAAGCGCACAGCCGCTCGATCTCCGGATCCGTCGTCTTGAGCTCACCGAACGCGCCGCGCTCGAGAGCTTGGATATCGGCGGCGATCGCTGCGCTGAGCCGCCGGCTCACCGTCAGCAATTGTTCGAGACGAAGTTTCTGCCGTTCCTTGGCGGTATTATCGGGATTTTTGATGGGAGGCGTGCTCATCGCGCATTCTCCTGAGCATGAAGCAATTCTTTCTTCACCGCGGCGGCCAAGCCAAAACCGCCCTGCTTGGCAACGGCCTTGGAATATTGATCGATCATCATCGAGCGGAAGATCGACTCGCCGGGGCCGCCGCCGAACGGTCCGTCGGTCTTGATGCCTTCGAACATGGCGCCCATGAATTCATTGATGAAGACGGCTTCGAAATCCTCCGCCGCTTTTGCCGCCTGGCTGGCATTCTTCGCCGGTCCCAAGATCCCTTGCGGTTTGGTGGTGGAGAGCACGGCAGATAGTTGCAGGTCGTCCGCGGTCATCCGACCACCTGGATCTCGGCTTGCAGCGCGCCGGCCGCCTTGATGGCTTGCAGGATCGAGATCATGTCGCGCGGACCGACGCCAAGCGCGTTAAGCCCATTGACCAATTCTTGGAGATCGACGCCCTCGTTGAGCAAGATCAGCTGTTTGCCCATTTCCTCATCCACTTGGATGTCGGTGCGCGGCACGACCATCGTCTGGCCGCCCATCGAGAAGGGCTGCGGCTGGCTCACTTGCGGCGTTTCCGTGACGCGGATGGTCAGGTTGCCTTGCGCGATCGCCACCGTGGAGATGCGCACATTCGAACCCATGACGATGACGCCGGTCTGTTCGTCGATCACGACCTTGGCCGGCGAGTCCGGCTCGACCCGCAATTGCTCGATGTCCGTCAGAAGGGACACGATGTTGGTGTAGCTCGCAGGGCGCATCAAATTGACGGTGGAGGGATTGGTGGCCGACGCAGCCGGCACGCCCAGATAGCGGTTGATCGCCTGGGCCATGCGCTGTGCCGTGGTGAAGTCGGGATTGCGCAAGGAGAGACGCAAGCTTTGCGCGTTGGCGATGGTGAATCCGATCTCGCGCTCGACGATCGCACCGTTCGATATCCGGCCCGAGGTCGGCACGCCACGGGTGACGCTGGCAGCCGCACCCTGGGCAGAGAACCCGCCGAGCGCGACGGGGCCCTGAGCCAAGCCATAAACTTCGCCGTCTGCGGCGAGAAGCGGTGTCGCGAGGAGCGCACCGCCTCGGAGATCCTTCGCATCGCCCAGAGCTGAAACGATCACGTCCATGTGGGAGCCTTGCGCAGCGAAGGGCGCGAGATTGGCGGTCACCATGACCGCAGCGACGTCCTTGGTATTGATCGCCGCGCCGCGCGTGTTGACGCCCAGCCGCTCCAGCATGGTCTGCAGCGCCTGCTGGGTGAACGGCGCGTTTTTGAGCGAATCGCCGGTTTGATTGAGCCCGACCACGAGGCCATACCCGATCAACATGTTGCTGCGGATGCCTTCGACGTCCGCCAAATCCTTGATACGGGAGAAGGACGCGGCCGGCAGGGGGGCCATCACCATGGCGAGCGCAGGAATGAGACGGAGAAATTTGATCAAGGATGAGGTCATGGCGGTTCCGCGATTTTTCGCTGCTTCGCCCTTGCCAGTTCCGTGCCGCGATCTCGCCTGGAAAAAATACGTGATTTCAATGTATTAGATGAAGACGGTTTCCGGGATCGCAGGCCTTCGGCAAGATTTGCCCGCGGATTCCCGCATTCCCGGCAAGAAGCGCATGGTTGAGCGGCGTTTCTCACGCTTTCTCCCCGCCGTTTGCAAATCCGAAGAGTTTTCAGCGCAAATTGCGCGTCAGCCCAGCCCAAGTTACAGCCCCTCAGCCATGCAATAGACAGGACCCGGACCGCTTCCTATTTTGGCCAATGATTCAAAGATT
>DASQIQ010000177.1:0-6459 GCA_035631495.1 Micropepsaceae bacterium | reverse complement strand
CGGCCGGACCAAAAGCTGTGCTTTGAGCAAGCGGAAGCAACAAAAGCGCGGCGAACAGTTTTTTCATGGCAGTTCCCTCCCCGGTTCCGCATTGGTGCGGAATAGCCAAGAGTCAGTCTACATCATTTGCATTTCGGGGGGCGGCGGCACCTCTTCACGGAATCGTGATCAGTGGTTTTGAGGGGCCAGACTGCGGCGAGACCCCTGGCTTGCGGCTGTTTAAGACCCTCGGTGCTGTACGGCGTGCCGTCGGCGGTTGATTCGCCGTTTCGGTCGGCGTCTGGGACCACGGGCATTCGACGGGGCCATGCAAGAGCGCCCTAGGTTATGTTTCATAAGCAAGTCGCGCATTTGGTGATGAGAAAATGAGTGAACCCGCACAGTGGAAGAACAATCAACGGACCATGACCGTCCGCTTGGGCGCGTTTGAGCTGCGCAAGCGGGGCGTCAGCCGGTTCGATTTCCGAGACATTTACCATCATGCGATCCAGACCTCATGGCCTCGGTTCTTTTTGGCCCTCTTCGCGTTCGATCTCCTGATCAATGTGGTGTTTGCCGCTCTCTACCTCCTGCGCCCCGATTCCATTCAAAATGCCCACCCGGGATCTTTTCCGGATGCGTTTTTCTTCAGCCTGGAGACGCTGGCGACCGTCGGATACGGAGAAATGGCGCCTGGCTCGCTTTACGGCCATCTTATTGCCGCGGCCGAGATCATGTTCGGTTTGACGTTTACCGCCATCATGACCGGCCTCATCTTCGTCCGGTTCTCCAAACCCAAAGCCAAAATTATTTATGCCGAGAAGGTTGTGGTCGCGACCCGCAATGGAAAACCGCATCTGATGGTGCGAATCGGAAATGGGCGGATCGGTCTCTTAACGGACGTCACAGCTCGGCTGGGTGTTCTCTTGATCGAGCAGACTTCGGAGGGTGAGATTTTCCGGCGCGTACATGATCTGAAACTTTTGCGATCACGACTTCCCATTTTCGCGCTGACCTGGACACTCATGCATCCGATCGACGAAGAGAGCCCGCTTTTCAATTATGGGCCCGAGAGATTGGAAAAAGACGATGTCCGGCTCTTCCTGACAATCGGGGCCCGCGATCAAGACTTGGCGGCGGATGTTCACGACATGAAAGGTTACGCCGCGGCCGATTTTGCATTCGGCCAGCGCTACGCGGACGCCGTCACCGTCGACGAGCAGAAGCGCACGCTCGCGGATTTGGAGCGTATTAGTCTGTTGGAGCCCGACCGGCATGCGCTCTCGCCGTCGGTGCCGCTGGGATAAGCGTGCCTCCCACCGAGCGAGGATCGGTCAGAGATACCATTCATATTCTTCAGCGCTGATGAGCTTTCTGAAGCGCGCGAGTTCGATGGCTTTGGTCTCCCGGTAGAGCTGGATCGTTTCCACGCCGAAATAGGAACGCAGCACGTTTCCCTTTTCCAGCAGCTTCAACGCGTCCTCCAGGGAGAACGGGAGCGCCGGGTCCGGCTCGCGCGACACATTGCCGACGGCCGGAGCGCCCGGATCGATTTTGTTGACGATGCCATGGTGTAGCCCTGCCAGAATCGCCGCCATGACGAGATAGGGATTGGCGTCGGCGCCCGCGCAGCGATGCTCGATGCGCCGCGCCTCGTCCGGTCCCACCGGTATGCGCAAGCCCGCCGAGCGATTGTTGATGCCCCAGCGGCGGTTGACGGGCGCGAACATGTCGGGCTGGAAGCGGCGATAGGCATTCAGATTGGGCGCGAAGAACGCCATGCTTTCGGGCATCAGCGCGGCAAGCCCGCCGGCGGCGAAGCGCAACATCTCGCTTCCTTCCGGCGTGCCATTGTCGAAGACGTTGCGCCCGGCGCGGTCGATCAGAGAGACATGCACGTGCTGGCCCGAGCCGGACTTGTCGGGATAGGGCTTGGCCATGAAGCTCGCCCGCGCATTCTGGTTCGCTGCGGCCGCCTTGATGATTTGACGCAAGAAAACCGCATGATCGGATGCGGTCACCGCATTGACCTGGTGACGCAGATTGGCCTCGAATTGGCCCGGCGCATATTCCTTGCTGGTTGCGCTGACCGGCACGCGCTGTAGCGCGGAAGCTTCGGAAAGCGCACGCAAGAACCCCTGATAACGGTCCAGATCGTCGAGCCCGTACACCGACGGTGAACTGTCGCGCGTGCCATCGCGTGAGAGCGGCGGCTGCGGCCGGCCCTTTTCGTCGCGCCTCTCGTCGATGAGATAGAATTCCAGCTCATGCGCCGCGACCGGAGTTAGGTCCAATTCGTCGAAGCGTTTCAGCACACGCTCCAGAAGCGTGCGCGGATCATAAGCAAGAGCCACGCCCGACGTGTCTTTGAGGCTCATCAGCATCTGCGCGCGCGGCGGCGCGCTGCCCCACACCTCCATCACCGTGCCGGCAATGGGCCAGGCCGTGCCGTCCGGGTCGCCATCGCTATAGCCGCGGCCGCCGGGGTTCATCATCTCGCCGCGCACATCCATCAGATGCAGCGAGAGCGGAATCTGCATGCCCGCTTCAAACAGTTTCGGCGCGTCCGCCACGGCAATGCGCTTGCCGCGAAGCGCGCCGGAAATATCGGCGATCGCCGGATCGACGAATTGGATGTCCGGATTGGCGAGCAGGACCGCTTCCAATTCGGACCTTGCGGCGCCGTGGGCCTGTGCTTTTCGGCTGGGACTCTGCTTGTTCATCACACGAAAATAACGCCCAAAATCGTGAAAGGCGTCCTAAAGACGTTGCCGGGGGACATATTTTCCCCGGAAAATGTGGCCAATTTGGCCCGTCAAATGCCGCCTTTACGCCGTCTGCAGCAGCGGCCTGAGCTCGGCAACGTTTTTCACGCTTTCCAGCGCGAAAATCTTGTCGGACAGCTTCTGGAACTTGTCCGCCCCCAGCACCGGCACGATCAGATCGCGCGCCTTGGCAATCATCTCCTCGCGCGTCATGGGGTTTCCCGCCGTGCCCCGCACGGTCTCCACGCGCTCGCTCAGCACCTTGCCGTCAGCCATCGTAAGCTCCACCACGGCGACGCGCTTGGGCATCAGTTTTTCGAGGCCCTCATCGGGCACGAGCTGCACCTTCGCGCGCTCCTTGAGGACCGCGGGGTCCTTCATGCGAGCTTCATCATGCGCCGTTTTGAACGAGACGGTCTTGTCGACCAGCATGACCGCCATCAGATGCTGCAGCGAGATGTCGGGGATTTCGCGATTGTCGACGATGGTCGCCTCATCGGTGGCGACGCGCACGGCGACTTTCTGCACATCCGCGGCGGTGAAGCGGTTCTTCTGCATCAGATTGGCCATCGCATCGAGCGGCGCCTGGATCGGCGCGCCGACGGTCCATTTCTTCACATCGGTGCGCATGATCTCGTAGCGCTCGCCAAGTGCCTCGATCAGCATGGCGGGATCATTCATCGGCTTGAACGCTTCGAGGAAATTGTCGGCGCCGGAGAAGATGTCGTCGAGCGCTGTGCCGCCGGCCTGAACCAGAAGCGCCGCGGTGATGCCGTTGCGCGCCGGCATGCCGCCGAAATCGAAGGATTTCTCGATGTGCTGCGTGTCGCGCTGCCAGGAGGCAAGACCCGACGCGGATTGCGAGGTGTAGGACAGGAGCCAGCGCATCTGCTGCGCCGAAAGCCCGGCCATGCAGGCAGCAGACGCCGCCGAGCCGAATGTGCCGGAGATGGCATGGGTGCTGCGATGCGTCGCCACCATATATTGCAGCTTGCCCAGGGGTGCCGGGACGCGCGGGCCGACATCATAGCCGAGGGCGACCGCGCGCAAGAACCGCTCGCCGCTGGCTCCGAATTTTTCGCCCGCCGCCAGGGCCGAGGGTACGACCGAGCATCCGGGATGCGACTGCGACGGCGGATGCGTGTCGTCGGTTTCGTCCGAATGGGCGAGCATGCCATTGACCAGCGCCGCCTCGATGGGGCCGCAGAGGAGATTGGAGGCCGGGATGGTCGCGACTTTGTCGCCCTGGTAACCGCGCGCGAAGCCAAGGGCGAATTTGCCCGGCGGCAATTGCGCGCCCGATATCATGGCGGCCAGCGTATCGAGGATCATCTGTTTGGATTTTTCCTGCACTGCGTCCGGCAGCTTTTTGTTGGCGGCCTCGGCCATATAGGTGCTGAGAGTGGTGATCAGCTTGCCTGGAGGCGCCGCAGCGCCGCGGGCCGTGGCGGCAATGACGGTGATCGCGGCCATCGTGCCGCCCGCCTTCAACAGGCCACGCCGCGTGAAATTCCCCCGACGATCCGTCATCTTGACCTATCCTCCTGACGCTCTGGTGAGGTTTGTACCAATTCGAGCGGTCTTCACCTAGCCTCGCGCTTGCCCCCGAGGCCGTGCGGTTGCACCATGGGGCCCGCGCTGAAGGGGACAAAATGGGCCATTCGCGAAGCTTGCTTGTGTTTCTCATCGTTGTGGCCTCGATCCTGGGCTATCTGGCCTTATCGTTCTTAGGTCCTGGACCGGCCCCCGTCAGCACCGCGCCCGCCGTCCCGCCCGCTGCGGCGCCAGCCCCCCCGGCGCCTTGAGCATGCGCCCGCTTCTGCCCGCTTTGTTTCTCACGCTCGCGATTCTGGGACCGGTCATGGCCGCGCCGGCAGCCGACAACCTGATCATTCCCGGTGAAAGGGTTGGCCCGATTGCGCTCGGGATGACGGAGGCCCAGCTCGCCACCGCAATGGGCGGCCCCGGCGCTGTGCAGCATCAGGGAACGATCACGATCTATTCCTGGGGCCAAGTCACCGCCGAGATTGCCGACAATTCGCCGGGGGTGGAGACCATCACCGTCAATGATCCGCGCTACGATACTCCGGGCCATGTTCACGTCGGCCTGGCTGCGACTGCGGCGGCGGCCGTTCTGGGCCAGCCCGATAAGAAAACCTCCACGCTGGGGCTCGACACGTTCGACTATGACGGCCTGACAGTGCTGGTGCGAAACAACTTCGTCATGCAGATTCGCGTGCGCAAATGAGCGCGAAAGAACGGCGCGCGTGATGAGCGCTGATGGTACCGTCGTAATCCCCTCCCCCCCTGCTCCCTCCCGCAAGGGAAGGGGGAGACTTATGCGATTCACCGGGCTCGATTTCGTCGCGCTGCTGCTGTCCTTGACGCTCGCGATTCCAATCGCCTCGGTCTGTCTCAGTCTTTTCTCCGGCGAGAGTGCGGTGTTCACCCATCTCGCAGAGACCGTGCTGCCGGAATATGCCGCCAACACGCTGATGCTCGCCGCATCCGTCGTCATCGGTGTCTTGATCGTGGGCGTGCCGGCGGCTTGGTTCACCACGATGTGTGAATTCCCCGGGCGGCGCGTGCTGGAAGCCGCGCTGATCCTGCCTCTCGCAGCGCCCGCTTATGTCCTGGCCTATGCCTATGCGGGATTCCTTTCCGCTTACGGGCCGGTGCAGGGGATGCTGCGTGGGCTTACCGGTTGGGAGACCGGCGATTATTGGTTTCCCGATGTGCGCTCGCTGCCGGGCGCGGCGCTGATGCTGGTGTTGACGCTCTATCCTTACGTCTATCTCCTGGCCCGGGCGCGCTTCGTGAATGAGTCGGCGAGCGCACTCGAGGCGGCGCGGCTCTTGGGACGCGGGCCGTGGGGATCGTTCTTCGCCGTCTCGCTTCCCCTCGCCCGCCCCGCTTTGGTCGCGGGCGCGTCGCTCGCAGCGATGAACGCTTTCGCCGATTACGGCACGGTCTCCTATTTCGGCGTGCCGGTGTTCACAACCGGAATCTACAGCGCATGGTTTTCCTTCTCGGATCAAATCGCAGCGCGCGAGCTGGCGGCGGTCCTTATCGGCTTCGTGGCGCTTCTGCTTCTGGCCGAGCGTTTGCTGCGCGGCAAAGCGCGCTTCCACGAAACCGGCCGGCGCGACCGGAGGCCGGCGCGATACCGATTGTCGGGCGGGAAATCACTCGCGGCGATCATCGCGTGCAGCCTACCGCCGCTTCTGGGTTTCGTGGTCCCGGCATTGGTGCTGATCGCGCTGCTCATCGATTCCGGTGGACCGACGCGTGATTTCTCCAAGCATCTGTTCAACACGCTGACGCTTGCCGCCGCTGCGGGCATCATTGTCACGGCCGGCGCGCTGGTGCTGGCCTTCGTGCGAAAGGAGCGGCCGCGTAGTGTAGCGGGCCGGGCGGCCTCCTTCGCCGCGCTCGGCTATGCGGTGCCGGGCTCGGTGATCGCCGTCGGCGTGCTGGTGCCGTTCGCCTCGTTCGACAATGCGGTTTCGTCTTTTGTTGCGGGCGCGTTCGGCATTTCAACGGGCCTCGTGTTGACCGGAGGAATCGCCGCACTGCTCGTCGCCTACACCGCGCTTTATCTCGCGGTGGCGTTGCAAAGCGTCGGCGCAGGGCTCGAACGCGTCACGCCTTCGATCAGCGGCGCGGCGCAGCTTCTCGCGCGCGGGCCATGGGATGTGCTCAGGCGCGTGCATCT
>DASQIQ010000176.1:0-2073 GCA_035631495.1 Micropepsaceae bacterium | reverse complement strand
AGATCACAATCGTTGTATAGATTTTCATGCGCTATTTTTTCCGGGAGAGCCGTAAGAATCGTTTTGCCTTTTGCTTAGCCGTTCGCGGCTTCGTTAGCCTGTCATAGGTAAGCCTCTTGCCTTCCTCGGCCTTCATACTCTTTGTGACTTTTAGTTCGCGTTTTGTTCTTGACCTTATCATGAGAACAGAATAGGAACACTGCCTCTTTGAGTCTGGGAGGCGGACATGGCGCTTTGGTTTCAGGAAGTGGTCGCAGCAGTGAGCATGTTGATATTCGTGGCCTCGGCGCTCGTATTGTCCTTCGTTGGCGGGGCGCTTCTGACCTGATTGGCGTCAAGGGAGCGGGATTAGTCCTGTGGACCGTCGGTCGAGGCCCGTGCGCGCGGGCGGCCGCTGGCCGATACTCGCAGAACACGAATCCCTATTAGGTGATCCATGGGCGCTCAGCCCATTTCCTCCAAGTCCGGCCACGCGAATTTCGTCCATTTGCGCGTGCGCAGCATCTATTCGCTCCTGGAAGGCGCGGTCCGTCCCAAGGAATTGGCGAAGCTCGCGCGCGAGATGCGCATGCCGGCCGTCGCCGTCACCGACACCAACAATTTGTTCGGCACGTACGAGATATCGGACGCGCTGGCCAAGAACGGCGTTCAGCCGATCGTCGGCGTCACATTGTCGGTCGATCTGGAACCGGATGCGGCTCCCCAAACCCATACGCCAGTGCCGCGCTCCTATCCTTCCGTCGCGCTCCTGGTGAAGGATGATCAGGGCTATGTTCAGCTTTCCAAGCTCCTCTCCAGCGCCTATCTGGATGTGGGAGCGGGAGAGCTTCCCCTTGCTTCGGCCGCGCACCTCGCCGCCTATGCACACGGCCTTATTCTTCTCACCGGCGGTCCGAATGGGCCGGTCAATCGCCTTCTTGCCGAGGGGCAGCCACATGCGGCCGAGCTCCTGCTGGATAAGCTCGCGCATCTGTTCGGCGACCGGCTCTATGTCGAATTGCAGCGCCATGGTCTTCCCAACGAAACGGCGGTCGAAGAGAAGCTGATCGATCTCGCCTATGCCAAGGGCCTGCCGCTTGTCGCCACAAATGACGTGCATTTCGGCCGCGAGGACATGTACGAGGCCCATGACGCGTTGCTTTGCATCTCGGACGGCACCTTTCTCGATGTGGAAGACCGCCGCCGGCTGACGCAAGAACATCGCTTCAAAAGCGCGGAAGAGATGGCGATGTTGTTCGCCGACCTTCCCGAAGCCATCGAGAACACGATCGAGATTGCCCGGCGCTGCGCCTTCCGGCCCAAGAAACGCAATCCCATCCTGCCGCAATTCATTCCCGAATCCGGCTTGACGCCCGCCGATGAATTGCGCGCCCAGGCGCAAGCGGGGCTGAAGCGGCGGCTCGCCGATCATGGGCTCTTCGGCGAAGAGAAGACCTATTGGGCCCGGCTTGAATTCGAGCTCGGCGTCATCATTGGCATGGGGTTCCCCGGCTATTTTCTGATCGTCTCGGATTTCATGAAATGGACGCGCGCGAACGGGATTCCGGTTGGCGTGCGTGGTTCGGGAGCGACCTCGCTGGTCGCCTGGGCGCTCGACATCACCAATCTCGATCCCATTCGATTTGGGCTGGTATTCGAACGGTTCCTCAATCCCGAGCGCGTTTCGATGCCGGACTTCGATATCGATTTCTGCCAGGAGCGGCGCGACGAAGTGGTGCGCTATGTGCAGGCGAAATATGGCCGCGACCGGGTCGGCCAGATCATCGCGCTCGGCTCGCTGCAAGCCCGCGCCGCGGTGCGCGATGTCGGGCGGGTGATGCAATTGCCGTTCAGCCTGGTCGACCGGTTGGCCAAGCTCATTCCCAACCCGCCGGGCAAGCCCGTATCGTTGATGGACGCCGTGGCGAGCGAGCCGCGTTTGAAGCAGGCCGCCGAGCAAGACGAAAAAGTCCGGCAGCTTTTCGCCACGGTGGAAAAGATCGAAGGCTTCTATCGCCATGCGTCGACCCACCCGGCGGGCGTGGTGATCGGCGATAAGCGGCTGGACGAGATCGTGCCGCTCTATCGCGATCC
>DASQIQ010000175.1:0-14678 GCA_035631495.1 Micropepsaceae bacterium | reverse complement strand
GGATGACCCAGAAAGCGTGCCAAAGGCCGAGGAAAAGCGCAAAGACCAAAGCCACTTTTCCGGGGGAGACAGTGTTCATTGCGAGGCTCCTTTGAGGCATGAAAGAATTGCCTCTTCTACGCTCGCATATGCAGGCATTTTTTGCGCTGACGTATTGACCTATCGCAATCTCGACGTCTGAAGCGCTGCTGGCTATAGCTCATGCCAAAACTGGCATCGTCCGGACTTCGGAACCGACGTTTCACTATACCTCCGACCCGCAAGGGGAGAGGGACGTGTGTGCTAATCGTTCGAATCGATGTCTGCCAGCGGACGACGGGCGGAACGGGATCGCACCGCTTCGACCAACAACCGCCGGGCCATGTCGTCGAAAGGCCTGCCATCCTGCCAGGCAAGCAGTTTCAGCTTTTGGATGATGACGTCGTCCAAATTGCGAATGACGATCTGATTCATGGCGTTCACCGAGCTACGTTTCTCCCCCGCCTCTATCTAACAGGAGAATTGTGTCGGTTTATCCCGCGCCGATTAACCCAAGCCATTCATCTTCTGAAATAATTTTCACGCCAAATTCTTGGGCGTTCTTGAGTTTCGAACCCGCACCGGGACCGGCGACGACGAGATCGGTCTTTTTGGAGACCGAGCCCGCGACCTTGGCGCCCAGCGATTCGGCGCGGGCTTTCGCCTCATTGCGGCTCATCTTTTCCAACGACCCCGTAAAGACAACAGTCTTGCCTGCGACCGGCGAATCCGAAACGCGAGGGGCAGCGACATCGGTCACTTTTATTTGAGCGAGCAAGTGGGCAAGCGCCTCGCGCGTATGCTCCTCGTCGAAAAATGCCTTGATCGCGCGGGCCATGACGTCGCCCACGCCTTCGATGGCATCCAGATCGTCCACCGCATGCTCGCTTGCCATCGATTTGAGGAATGCATCGACGGAATGGAAATTGCGCGCCAGCAATTTGGCCGTGGTCTCGCCGACATGCGGGATGGACAGCGAAAGAATGAAGCGGTCGAGGGGCACTTCACGGCGCGCCTCGATCGCGGCGAGCAATTTGTTGCCTAAGGCATATTCCGTGCGTTCTTCCTTGCTTTTCTTGGCGGTGCTTTTTTTGTCCCGCTTCTCGGCATTGCGCGCCGAAATCGCCTCAAAATGCCGCTTGAGAACGCCATGAAACGCTTCGGGATCATCCTTCAGGGTGAACAAATCGGCCGGCTCTTTCACCAAGCCTGCTTCATGCAGGAGCTGGATGAACTCGCCGCCGAGACCCTCGATATCGAAGGCGTAACGCGAGACGAAATGGTAGAGCCGCTCAACCACCTGCGCCGGGCATGAGAGCGCGTTGACACAGCGCCGCGCCGATTCCGGCTCGCCGGTCTTCTCGTTGATCTCGCGCGTCGCGTGGCTGCCGCAGACCGGACAGATCTCCGGCATCTTGTAGGGCTTCGTTCCCTTGGGCCTCTTCTCCAGTACCACGCTCACCAATTGCGGGATGACATCTCCGGCGCGCTGCACCACCACCGTGTCGCCGACCCGCACATCCTTGCGCGTGACCTCGTCTTCATTGTGCATCGAGACGTTCTGCACCACGACGCCGCCAACCGTCACCGGCTTGATATGCGCGACAGGAGTGAGCGCACCCGTGCGACCGACATAGACGGCAATGCGCTCGACCTCGCTCTCGGCTTGTTCGGCGGGAAATTTGTGGGCGATCGCCCAACGCGGGCTGCGCGACACGAAGCCCAGCCGGTTCTGTAGATCCAGCCGGTCCACTTTGTAGACGACGCCGTCAATGTCGTAGCCGAGACCGGAGCGGGCGTGCTGTACCTCTTCGTAGAAAGCCAACGCTTCTTCGACCGTGCGTACTCGGCGCGTCAGCGGATTGACTGGGAAGCCCCAGGATTTGAATGCCTGCAGCACATCCCAATGGGTCTTGCCCGGGAGCTCCGATGCTTCGCCCCAATGATAGGCAAAGAAGCGCAAGGGCCGGCGTGCGGTGATGGCGGGATCAAGCTGGCGCAGCGAACCCGCGGCGGCATTCCTGGGGTTGGCGAAGATCTTATCGCCGGCTTTTTCCTGCCGCCGGTTCATTGCCGCGAAATCGGCATGGCTCATATAGACTTCGCCGCGGACCTCGAAAATGTCGGGCACATTGCGCCCCCGCAGCTTCTTGGGCACGTCTGCAATGGTGCGCAAATTCGCCGTGACGTTTTCGCCTTCCGCCCCATCGCCCCGCGTGGCGCCGAGCACGAATTCCCCATTCTCGTAGCGCAGGCTGGAGGAAAGCCCGTCGATCTTTGGCTCGGCCACCAGGGCCAGTTCTTCATCGGCAGGAAGCGCCAGAAATCGGCGCACGCGCGCCGCGAAATCACGCACATCCTCATCGGTGAAGGCGTTGTCGAGCGAAAGCATCGGCCGCGCATGACGCACCTTCTCGAAACGCTCGGCGGGTTTCGCGCCCACGCGCTGCGTGGGGCTGTCGTGGCGGATCAGCTCGGGAAAGCGTTTTTCGATTTTCTCGTTGCGCAGACGCAGCGCATCATATTCGGCATCGGAAACCGTCGGCGCGTCATCCTGATAATAACGTTTGTCATGCGCCGCGATCTCTTTGGCCAGGCGCGCCAGCTCGTTTCTGGCGTCTTCTTCGCTCAGTTGATCGGGCGCTCGGTCTTTCAGTCTGCTCACGCGCGGGCTCGCTTCTTCGGCCCATTCTGCGCCTGAGCCTCGACGACGAGGCGACGCGCCGCGGCCCGCGCTTCGTCGGTGACGGCCGCGCCCGACAGCATCCGCGCGATCTCTTCGACGCGCTCCTCGGGCGAAAGCTCGCTGATTCGCGTGGCGTCCTTCGCCCGCGTGATGCGGAAATGGCGCGAGGCGCGTGCGGCAACCTGCGGGGAGTGGGTGACGAGAAGCACCTGCATGGTCTGCGCGAGGCGCTGAAGCCGCTCGCCAACCGCCGCGGCCACCGCGCCGCCGACGCCGCGATCCACCTCGTCGAACACCAACACGGCGGGCGGACTCACTTGCGCAAGCGCTACCTTCAACGCGAGCGCAAAGCGCGCAAGCTCGCCGCCGGAGGCGATCTTGGCCAATGGACCGAAGGAGGCCCCTTCGATGGTGGCGATCTCGAAGGCGATGCGTTCGAGGCCGTTCGCCCCGGCTGATTCTTCGGGCAAGGGCGTCAAGGCAACGCGGAAACGCGCACCACCGAGCTTCAGCGGCGCAAATTCCTGTGTCACGGCCTGTTCCAGTTGTTTTGCCGTTTCGGCACGCCGCGTACTCAGCCGAACCGCGCTTTCCCGATAGAGATTGTGCGCGCGCGCCACATCCACTTGCGCGGCGGCAATGGACGCGCCGCCGCCATCAATGGCGGCGAGCTTTGTTTCGAAATCGGCTTGCAGCCCGGCAAGCGCATCGGGCGCCGTCTGATATTTGCGCGCCGCCGCGCGGATCGCGAAAAGCCGCTCCTCGAGCTGTTCCAATCGGCCCGGCTCCGCATCAAGCCTATCCAGCAGCGATTCCAATCCCGCGCGGCCCTCCTGAATGAGCGCCAGCGCGGAATCGAGTGCGGTTTCCGCCGCATGTGCGGCTTCTTTCCCTTCCGCAGGCAGCCGCGACAAGCGGCGCAGCGCAGAGCCCAGGCGAATTTCCACGCCGCCATCGCCTGCGACGAAGTCCAGAGCCGCAGCAATCTCTTGTCCCAGACGTCCGGCATTCATCAGAAGCGCGCGCGTGGCGGAGAGCGATGCTTCTTCGCCCGGTTTCGGCGCCAGCTCCCGCAATTCGCTTGCGGCATGAGAGAGATAGTCGACTTCCTGTGCCGCGGCAGCTTGACTGCGGCCGAGCTCATCGCGCTTTTTTTCCGCGGCAACAGCCGCGGCGTAGAGACCCGCCACCTCCACCGCGAGATCCGTATGCGTGCCGAACGCGTCCAGCAACAATCGATGCGTGCCGGCATCGAACAGGCCACGATCGTCAGCCTGCCCGTGCACTTCCAGAAGCGCGGCGCCGATCTCGCGCGCCAGGCCGATGCCGACCGGAGAATCATTGACGAAAGCCCGGCTGCGCCCATCGGCGGACACCGTGCGGCGCAAAATGATCTCGCCGGAACTGTCGCCAAGCTCGCTTGCCTTCAGAAGGGCGCAGGCAGGATGGCCAGGCTCCACATCGAAAATGGCGCTGACGGCGCCCTGTTCCGCGCCTGCGCGGATGATGGTGCGCCCCAGCCCACGCTCGCCCGCCGCCAAGCCCAGTGCGTCGAGCAGAATCGATTTGCCGGCGCCCGTCTCGCCAGTGAGCACGTTCAAGCCCGGCGCGAAATGAAGCTCCGCTCTTTCGATCAGGACGATGTCGCGGACGGTGAGGGAGGCCAGCATGGCCTAGGCCCTGTTTGCATAGTCGTCACGGCCGCGGCGCTGCCGATTTTGGCCCAGTGCCAGGAGCGAGGAGAGCCGTGGACTGAACGTCCACAAGCGACGAGCGACAAGGCAATCGGCCAAAAGCGGCGCGTCCCTTCGGGTTGCGGCGAAAATCGTCCTATGGTTCGTCGAAGCACTCAACCGTATTCCCCGATACGCTTTTCGCGCTTCTCCTGCCATAGGACGATTTTCGCGCGCAACGCGGCTCGCGAGGACTATGTAAACAGGGCCTAGACCCTGTTTGCGTTTAGAATACCGTCCGGAAAGCCTTGCTGATCCAGGATTCCTCGTTCTCCGACGGCGCGATATTGTTCTCGGTCAGCAATGCATAGGCGTCCATGTACCAACGGCTGCCCGGATAATTGTAGCCGAGCACCGCGGCCGAGGTCTGCGCCTCCTTGACCACGCCGAGCGCGAGATAGGCTTCCGTCAAACGTTCAAGCGCTTCGGGCGCATGGGTGGTGGTTTGATATTTGTCGACCACCGCGCGGAACCGGTTGATTGCGGCAATGTACTCGCCCTGCCGCAAATAGAAACGGCCGACTGTCATTTCCCGCCCCGCGAGATGATCGCGCGTCAGATCGACCTTCAGCCTCGCATCGCGCGCATATTCGGTATCGGGAAAGCGTTGGATGAGATCCTGCAACGCAGTGAGAGCATCCTCGGTCTTTCCCTGGTCGCGTTCCACATCGCCGATCTGCTCGTAGAGCGACACGGCCTTCAGATAATAGGCGTAGGGCACGTCCTTGTTGCCGGGATGAAGCTGAATGAAGCGGCCCGCGGCATCCATCGCCTCGTCGTAGCGATTGCCCTCATAATAGCAATAGGCCGACATGAGAACCGCGCGCCGCGCCCAGACGGAATAGGGATGCTGGCGCTCCACCTCGTCGAATTGCCGGCCCGCATTCAGCCAGTCCTGGCGATTGATCAGGATCCAGCCATCGGCATAGATCTGCTCGATTGGACGCTCTACATAGTTCGCCGCCATTTGGTCGTCATCGGCGCAGCCGGCCAACAGAAGGGCGCCAAGGCCGAGCCCGGCGGCCGCCGCAATTTTCCCGGATCGCATTGAAAATGAGAGCGCCTTCAAAAACATAGGATGTCCTACGGGTTGGAGTCTGGCGTGCGGGACGACCCGATCGCGAGGGGCGAACTGTACACGGCAAGAACGGGACGTTGCAACGCGTCTCTATTCCGCGACCCGTTCATAATTCGCGGGGTCCGCAAACAGGGCGCGAAGCAGGGCATTGTTCAGGGTATGGCTTGAGCGGTGCCCTTCGAAGCGCGCGACCAGGGGCGCGCCCGCAAGCTTCAAATCGCCGATCGCATCGAGAATCTTATGGCGGACGAATTCGTCGGGAAAGCGCCGCAGTTCGGGGTTGAGCAGGCGGTTTCCATCGATGACAAGGGTGTTCGTCAGATCGGCGCCGCGGCCATAGCCCGCTGCGCGCAAGGTTTCGGCTTCTTGCAGAAACCCGAAGGTTCGCGCGGGGGCAATGTCGCGCCGGAAATCGCCTTCCGTAAAAGGACATTCGAATGTCTGTTTGCCGATGGCCGCGCTCGGAAACTCGATCTCGAAAAAATATCCGGCCTCACTTGCGGGTAGGAGGCGGGCACGCGCATCGCCGGCAGAGACGCCGACCTCCTTCAGTACACGGATTATATCCCGAGCGCCCTGAACCTCGCGCAAGCCCGCTTGATCGAAAAGGCGCATAAAGGAGAGTGCGTCGCCATCCAGGATCGGCGGTTCGGGTCCGTCGATTTCCAGCCTGCAATCGTCGATGCCAATGCCGGCGGCGGCCGAGAGCAGGTGTTCGACGACTGCGATGGTGGTGCCGTCGGCCCCTTTCAAGACGGTGCCGAGCCGGGTCTCCGCCACATTCGACCAGAGTGCCGGAATGGGGGCCGATCCCGGCACATCGGTGCGGCGAAAGACAATCCCCTCGCCCGGCGCTGCCGGCGCCAGGCGCATACGCACCGCGACGCCCGCGTGGAGGGTAACGCCTTCGGCGAAAACCTCCCCCGCGAGCGTCCGGCGTTTCGCCATCAAGAACCCATTTTGGCCTGGCGGCGCAGGAAGGCTGGGATCTCGAACCGGTCGTTCTCGGCGACGTCCGCGAAGAGATCATCGGCCGGCGCCTGGGGCTGCGGGCGCGGCTCGGGATCGCGTGCGGAAACCGCCGCTTGGGATTCGGATGGAGCCGAGGTGACAGACGGCTGTGGAGGCAACCCCTGCGCGATTACCGGAGGCCGGGCCGCGACGGGCGGCGGCTCCACGCGACGGCGGCCGCCAAAGATTCCGAAGATGCGGCGTCTCTCCTTCTCCCGCGGAACCTGCTGTGTCGCGAATTCCCGCAAGGCCTGGGCCTCGGACGGATGCTCTCGCAGGAATGGCGCTTCGACCCCGCCCAAGGTCAGCGGCTCATCGCGCCGCGGCACGGCTTGCAAAGAGACCACCGGCACTTCCTCCGGCAAAGGCATGTCGACGCGCGCCACGAACTCCTGCGCCAAATTGCCGACCTGCTGATGGACGGCATTCTGGAGTGCCGCCTGGCCGCGCGCCACCGCGGAAACCGCAGCAACCGCCGCGGCAGCGATCTCCGGCTCGGCCGTTTTGCGCCGCAAGGGGAACTTCTGCACATTGTCGCCTCGGATGCAGCTTTCGGCATCGATGCCGGTCGCAACCACAGAGACGCGTACCCGCCCTTCCATGTCTTCCGACAATGCGCTGCCGAAGAGAATGTTGGCATCGGGGTCGACTTCGGCGCGCACGCGATTCACCGCTTCGTCCACCTCGAACAGCATCAGATCCGGCCCGCCCGTCACATTCACCAGCACGGCGCGCGCGCCCTTCATGGAGACATCGTCCAGCAGCGGATTGGAAATCGCAGCTTCCGCCGCCCTGAGCGCACGACCCTCGCCTGACATCTCGCCGGTGCCCATCATCGCCTTGCCCATCTCGGACATCACCGTCTTGATATCGGCAAAATCGCGGTTGATGAGGCCGGGCATGACGATCAGATCGGTGACGCCGCGCACGCCCGAATGCAGCACGTCGTCCGCCATGGCAAAGGCTTGGGCGAATGTCGTGCGCTCGGTGGCGACACGGAACAGATTCTGGTTGGGGATGATGATCAGCGTATCGACATAATTCTGCAGCTCTTCGATGCCCCGTTCGGCGACCTTCATGCGCTTGTCGCCTTCGAAGTGGAACGGCTTGGTCACCACCCCGACGGTGAGAATGCCGAGCTCGCGCACCGCGCGCGCGATGACGGGCGCCGCCCCTGTGCCCGTGCCACCCCCCATGCCGGCGGTGACGAACACCATGTGCGAACCGGAGAGATGTTCGAGAATCTCGGAGAGGGATTCTTCCGCAGCTCCGCGGCCGATTTCGGGCTTGGCGCCGGCGCCGAGCCCTTCGGTCAGCTCGGCACCCAGCTGAATCTTATGATCCGCCTTGGATTGCGCCAGCGCCTGCGCATCCGTGTTGGCGACCACGAAGCTCACCCCTTCGAGTCGCGCGCCGATCATATTGTTGACCGCGTTGCCGCCGGCGCCGCCGACGCCAAGCACCGTGATCCGAGGCTTGAGTTCCCTTGGTTCGGGCGCCCTTAGATTGATCGTCATGTACTACCTCCACGAATTGACATCATGACTTCCGACTACACCCCAGGGGACGCCGATATTGTGTTTTGTTTCGTCCACCAATCGACCTGCAACCCATCATCCAAAAAGGCTTTCGCTGAACCAGCGCACAATGCCGCGCCGCGGCGACTTTTCCTCCGTTTGCGGAGGAAGGGGATCGTTCGTTTCCGCCGGGCTCGTCGCGCCCGAAATGAGCAGCCCGACAGCCGTGGCGTAGGCCGGCCCAGCGGTGGCTCCAGCGAGTCCCGGAAAGGTCTGCGGCCGCCCGATACGAACTTGCTTGTTGAGCACTTGTCCCGCCAAATCGCGCGCGCCAGCGAGCTGCGCGCCGCCGCCGGTCAGAACGGCGCGTCTTCCCGCCGAAATATCGAAACCGGTCTTCCTCAGCCGCGTCTGGATCTCGGTGAAGGTTTCATCGAGACGCGCCTGAATGATGCGCGTCTGCACCGAGCGTCGGACGCGGTCGCTGCCGCGCTCTCCCTCCTCGCCCATCAGCGGCACTTCGATGAGATCGCCCCCAGCGTCAATCTCGCCGAGCGCGGACCCGTACAGCGTCTTGATCCGCTCCGCCGCGCCGAGCGGGGCCGAAAGCATCTTGGCGATATCGGCGGTGATATGCGCGCCCCCAAGCGGCACGGAATCCACATGGACCAACGCATCTTCCATGAAAACCGCGACAGACGTGCAGCCGGCTCCCATCTCGATGAGCGTGACGCCAAGCGACATCTCATCGGGGGTGAGCGTCGCGAGGGCGCTCGCAAACGGCGCATAAAGCTGGCGGCCGATGGTGAGGTGGCAGCGTTCCACGGCAAGCTTCAGATTCTGCAGCGGCCCCGAGCGCACCGCGACCGCGTGCACCGATACGCCGAGCCGCTCGCAAAACATGCCTCGGGGATCCGACACACCGCGCGACGAATCGACCACGTAACCCGTCGGCGCAGCCTGGATGGTCTCGAAGCCGTCTTCCTTGCAGCGGCGCTTGGCATCAGCAAGCAGCGTACGCAAATGCCCATCATTGATGAGCGTGCCGGCGGGCGAGGTCTCCGCGCGCGTGTTGAGGCTTTTCGGTTGGCCGCATTGCACCGCAAGAATCACGTCCTGTATGCGATGATCGGCCAATTGCTCGGCTGCATCGACGGCTTTGCGGATGGATTGCTCGGCGAGATCGAGATTTGTCACCGCGCCGGAACGGATGCCGTGGGATTCGTGCAAGGCGGAGCCCAACACCTGGATGCCGCCATGTTCGGCGCGTCCGATGATGCACGCGATCTTGGACGAGCCCACATCAAGAGCCGCAACCAAGCCGCTGCGCACGTGAATGTTGCGCGTGCCGTTGACCTTACCAACCGTCTTTGTACGTAACGTTTCTCCCACCTGCCTATTACCCCCTACGCATGCCTTTCCCGCGGCACCGGCCGCGAATCACCATTGTGCAATCGAAACACATAACTATCGGGATAGCGAAGATCGATCACCTCGATATCGCGTTCGAGGACGCCCTTTTCGACGATCAACCGTTCGAGTTCCGAGAGCTGCCGCTCCCACCCCTCCTCCGGAAGGCGGACCGTGACACCGCCCGAGAGCAGAAGATCCCAGCGCCGTTCTCCAATGCGCTCGATTGCCTGAAGCCTGGCCTCAATCGCCTTCTGACCGGCCAGCGCGTCGATGATGGGAGCGGCGGCTTCCGGAGCGCCGGGTCCGGTGATCAGCGGCAGATGACCCAATGGCTCGGTGCCGGCCTTGGTGATCACGGCGCCGGAGCGTTCGACGACGGAGAGTTCCTTGCCGTTCCGCCACAGCGCAAAGGGACGCTTTTCGACGATGCGAACCGAAACCGAATCGGGGAAGTGGCGCCGCACTTCGGCATCGGCCACCCAAGGCAGCATCAAGAGCCGCGCACGCGCCTCTTCGGGGCGAACCGAAAAAATGGAGCCACCCTTGCCGATGGCGAGGGCGGCGTAAGCGGCGTCGGAGGCGGTGCGTTCTTCGCCCGTCAAGGCGATATTGCGGACGGCAAAGCCCGCATCGGTGAACGGGGCCACCATGGCGGCCTCCATGCGCCCAATGGCGTTGGCGACATGGCCCCCGGCGAACAGTCCCACCGCGGCGCCCGCGATAATGAGAACCAGCGTGAGCACCAGAATGGGGCGGCGAATCGCGAAGCGCCGGCTGCTCTCCGCAAATGTTCCCGAATCCACGCCCCGCTTTGCTTTTCGTTGGGCGCGAGGCTCCGGCGCCCGCGGGAGGATTTTGCCGCGACGGCCATTGGCCACGGACTTTTCGGGCCGCGCTTCTCTTGCCTTCAGCGTCCGCATGAAGCGTCCTCCATGATCCAGCGCACCAGGGTGCGGAAGCTCATGCCCTTGTAGGCGGCCTGTTCCGGGACCAGCGAGGTGGATGTCATACCCGGCTGCGTGTTCACTTCGAGCACGATCAACCGATTGCGTCCGGCTGTGTCGTCATAGCGGAAGTCGGTGCGCGAAACGCCGCGGCAACCCAATGCCGCATGCGCACGCTCGGCCAGCGCCATCGCTTCGTGGTGCGTGACGTCCGGAACCTTGGCGGGCACGACATGTTCCGATCCCCCCGGCGCATATTTGGCGTCGTAGTCGTAGAACGCCGTCTTCGGCACGATTTCAGTGACCGCGAGCGACCGGTCACCCATTACGGCGACTGTCAGCTCGCGCCCCGGGACATATTCTTCGATCATTACCTCCTCGCCGAAATTCCATTCCGGCGAGGCGAGCACGGCCGGAGGGCGGTTGTCGCCTTTGCGGACGATATAGACGCCGACGCTGGAGCCCTCATTGAGAGGCTTCACCACATAAGGCGGCTGCATCGGATGCTCGCCCGCGGCGCGATGCCGTTCGACCACGATGCTGGGGGCAAGCGGCAAGCCCGCCGCGCGGAAGGCGGCCTTGGCGCGCTCCTTGTGCATGGCAAGGGCCGAGGCGAGCACGCCGGAATGGGTGTAGGGAATTTCGAGGACCTCCAGAAGGCCCTGCACGCAGCCATCTTCGCCCCAACGTCCGTGGAGCGCATTGAAAGCCGCGTCGGGTTTGATCTCCCGCAGACGCTCGGCAAGATCGTGGCCGGCATCGATTTCGGTGACATCGAACCCCTCCTCGCGCAGCGCATTGGCGCAGGCGCGTCCCGACACGAGGCTCACCTCGCGTTCCGCAGAACGCCCACCCAGCAACACCGCAACATGCTTGAACGCCGTCATGGTATCGCTTCCTTGGGGGAGCGGCCGATGCGCTTGATCTCCCATTCGAGCTGAACGCCGAACTTCGCCTTCACGCGGGCCCGCACCTCCTCACCCAAAGCTTCGATGTCGGCCGCGCTGGCCTCGCCCGTGTTGATCAGAAAGTTGCAATGTTTTTCCGAGACCTGAGCGGCGCCGCGCATCAGGCCGCGGCATCCGGCCTCGTCGATGAGCTGCCAAGCCTTATGGCCCGGCGGATTCTTGAATGTCGAACCGCCGGTCTTGCTGCGCACCGGCTGCGTGCTCTCGCGCTGGGCCACCAGGGCCTCCATGCGGGCGCGAATCGCTTGGGGCTCTCCCGGTGTTCCTTGCAAGATCGCGTCGACGAAAATCACCCCTTGCGGGAGCGAATGCCGGTAGGTGAATCCCATCTCGGCGGGTCCGAGCGTGACCAGACGGCCGCGTGAATCCACCGCGCGCGCTTCCACAAACACGTCCTTGGTCTCGGTTCCATAACAGCCGGCATTCATGGTGAGGGCGCCGCCGATGGTGCCCGGAATGCCGCGCAGGAATTCGAGGCCGGCGATCCCCGCATCGGCCGCGGCGCGCGCCACCGCCGCATCGAGCGCCGCGGCACCCGCGCGTATCCGCGTATCTCCCACCCGTTCGATACGGCCGAACGCAGCCGGCAGCCGGATCACCACACCTTGGATGCCGCCATCGCGGATCAACAGATTCGAGCCGACTCCGATCATTGTCACCGGCACATCGGCCGGCTTTGCCGCCATGAAGGCGCAGAGATCGTCGATATCGGCGGGGCGGAAGAGAATCTCCGCCGGACCGCCGGCGCGAAACCAGACGAGGTCCTTGAGGCTAGCCCTCTCGGCATAAGTGCCACGGACAGAAGGCGGCGGCGGGTGGAGGGAGGTCGTCACCTCTTTGCCTCCCGCGATGTCAGTGCCGCTTCCAGGCCGGCGGCCCATCCCGTGATGGAACCCGCGCCCAGGCAAACCACGGCGCCCCCCGGCCGCGCGAGCGAGGCGACGAGTGGAATCAAATCTTCCGCCCCGTTGATCGCCAGGACATGCTTATGCCCGTGCCGCTGCATGCCTTCGATCAGGGAATCGCGACTGATGCCTTCGATCGGCGCTTCGCCGGCCGGATAAACCGGCGCGATGATGGCCGTATCGGCGCTGTTCATGCAGGTGCAAAACTGTTCGAACAGATCGCGCAGCCGCGTGTAGCGGTGCGGCTGCATGACCGCGATGATGGGGCCGGAGAAGGCCTGTCGCGCCGCTTTCAGCACCGCCGCGATCTCCACCGGGTGATGGCCGTAATCGTCGATGATAGCGGTGCCCTTCCACTCGCCGACGCGCGTGAAGCGCCGTTTCACGCCGCCGAAATTGTTCAGCGCGTTGCGGATTGCCTCCGTCCCGACGCCGAGTTCGCGCGCGACCGTGATGGCGGCGATGGCGTTGGAGACATTGTGCTCGCCCGGCATGGGAAGACGCAGATCGGTAAGCGCAATCTCCGTGCCCTTGCGGCGGTCGCGGAACACCGCATCGAAGTGCGAGGCCCCTTGCGAAAAGGAGACGTTCGCCGCGCGCGCGTCGGCCTGCGGACTGAAGCCATAGCTGACGATGCGCCTGTCGCGGATACGGGCGATCATCGCCAGTACCTCGGGATGATCGGCGCACATCACCGCAAAACCGTAGAAGGGAAGATTTTCGACAAACGTCTGGAACGCCATCCTGACCTTGTCGAAGTTGCCATAATGGTCAAGGTGCTCGGGATCGACGTTGGTGACGATGGCGGCCGTCGCCGGAAGACGCAGGAAGGTGCCGTCCGATTCATCGGCTTCCACCACCATCCAGTCGCCGGCGCCGAGCCGCGCATTGGTGCCGTAAGCATTGATGATGCCGCCATTCACGACGGTCGGATCGAGACCTCCACCATCGAGGAGTGCCGCCACCATGGTCGTGGTCGTGGTCTTGCCATGGGTGCCGGCGATCGCGACGCAGCGCTTGAGCCGCATCAGCTCAGCGAGCATTTCCGCACGCCGAACAATGGGAAGCCCCGTCGCCCGCGCCGCCGCGAATTCGGGATTGTCCGGCTTGACGGCAGAGGAATAGACCACCACTTGCGCCTCGCCGAGATTTTCGGCGCGCTGGCCGATCGCCACCGGAATGCCCAGCTCGCGCAGCCGTTTGACATTCGCGCTATCCGACGAATCGGAGCCCTGCACCCGATAGCCAAGATTGCGCATCACTTCGGCGATGCCGCTCATGCCGATGCCGCCGATCCCGATGAAATGGATGGCGCCGATCGACAGCGGCACGCGCATGGCATCGATTTGGTGCGGCATCGCGCTCAACGGGGCCTGCCTTCCGCCAGATGTTCGGCCAGATCGGCAAGGCGTTCGGCCGCGTCCGGGTGGCCCAACGCTTTGGCCGCGGCAGCGCGATCGCTGAGAACCTGCGGATGGGTGAGAATCTCCATCAACAGCTGCGAGAGCCCAGCCGCATCCAAGCCATCCTGCCGAACAACCCACGCGGCACCGGCTTTATCCAGCACGGCGGCGTTGGCGGTCTGATGGTCGTCCATGGCAAAGGGATAAGGAATAAGGATAGCCGGGCGGCCGATGACGGTGAGCTCGGAGAGCGTCGAAGCGCCGCTGCGCGCGATGATGAGATGCGCTTCGCCCATGCGCCGCGGCAGATCGGTAAAGAATTTCGCCACCTGAGCTTTCAGCCCGCTCGCGCGATAGGCGCTCTCCACCATGCCCAGATCGTCGGCGCGGACTTGCTGAGTGATGTCGAGCCGTGTGCGCAAATCTTGCGGCAGACGCGCCAGCGCCTGGGGCACGAGCTCCGATAAGATCCGTGCGCCCTGGCTGCCGCCGAAGATCAACAACCGGATAGGCCCGCCGTCCGCCGGCGGGGAATAGTTTCCGTTCCTCAGCGCGGCTGCTTCAGGCCGCACCGGATTGCCGGTGAAGACCACGCGCGCGGAATCTTTGGGCGCGAACCGCGCGAAGGGGAAGGTTGCCGCGATTTTCGCCACCCGCGGCGCAAGCAGACGGTTCACCCGGCCGAGCACCGCATTCTGCTCGTGCAGCGCGGAGGGGACTCTGGCGAGCGAAGCGGCCATCATCACCGGAAGGCTCGGATAGCCGCCGAAACCCACCACCGCGCGCGGACGCAGGTTCACGAGCTTCATCAGCGCCGTGACGACGCCCACAGCGATCAAACCGAGGGCCGCGAACCGCCCGAAGAACGAACGGCCGACAAAGGTTGCGGCGGGAACCGTAGCGATTTCAGCCCCCGGGAAGGCATTGCCGTAATTGTGGCCGCGCCCGTCGGTCATCACCACCACCCGCCCGCCGCGGCGCATCAATTCGCCGGCCAGCGCC
>DASQIQ010000174.1:0-9600 GCA_035631495.1 Micropepsaceae bacterium | reverse complement strand
GCGACGGGCTTCCTCTGATGGTGGTTCAGCTCGTTGGGCGCGAGGCCCGCTGGCTCGCCAAGGGAGCGGAAATGGCCGAGGCGGCGGGCGCGCATATCATCGACATCAATATGGGCTGCCCGGCCAAGGAGGTCACCGGCGCGCTTTCGGGCTCCGCTCTGATGCGCGACCTCGACCTTGCAGAAGGGCTGATCTCGGCGGCGGTGGACGCAACCACGCGTCCCGTGACCTTGAAGATGCGGCTTGGCTGGGACGATGCCAGCAAGAACGCGCCGGAGCTCGCCGCCCGCGCCGAGCAAGCGGGCGTGAAGGCGATCACGGTGCATGGCCGCACCCGCCAGCAATTCTATCACGGCACTGCGGATTGGCGCGCGGTCGCTGAGGTCAAGCGCGCGACGAACCTGCCGGTGATCGTCAATGGCGACGTGATCGATTTGGCCACGGCGCGCGACGCGCTGGCCCAGTCCGGCGCCGATGCCGTCATGATGGGCCGCGGCGTCTATGGCCGGCCCTGGATCGCTTCATTGTTGGACCGCGCATTGCAAACCGGCGAGAGAATCGTCGAACCGCACGGCGCAGAACGGCTCCACATCATGCTCGACCATTTTTGGGACAGCCTGTGTTTCTACGGCGACGTGCTGGGACTTAAGGTCTTCCGCAAACATCTTGGTTGGTATGTCGAAAATGCGCCCGTGCTTCATGATGCGGGCGCGCGCCGCGCCGCGAAATCGCGATTGTGCCGGCTAGATTCGCCGCGCGACGTGGAGTCGGGTCTGACCGCGTTGTGGCTGCAGAATGCGTGACGTTTAGCGTCCAAGTTCTTCGCGGCGCATTTCGAGTTCCAGCCAGCGCTCTTCCGCCACGGCAAGTTCGGTCTGGGCCGCACTCAGTCTCGATGAAAGCTTCAGAAAACCATCCGGGTCGCGCGTATAGAGAGCGCTGTCCGACAGCCGTGCTTGCAATCCCGAAATCTCTTGCGTCAGCGCAGCCATCGTCGCGGGCAGCGTGTCGAGTGCATATTTGTCGGCGAAGCCGAGTTTGCGGCGCGGTGCGTCGCTCGTCTTGCCTTCCTTCGGAATGACTATCCGCACGGGCTGCGGCTTTGCACGCTCAGTCGCGGTGACGCCCGACCCGCGTTGCGCGACCATGTCGGAATAGCCGCCGGCATATTCGATGAATCGGCCATTGCCCTCGGCCATCAGCACGGAGGTCACCACGCGGTCGAGGAAATCGCGGTCATGGCTGACGATGAGAACCGTGCCGGGATACTCGTCGATCATCTCTTCCAGAAGGTCCAGCGTTTCCAGATCGAGATCATTGGTGGGTTCGTCCAGCACCAAGAGATTGGACGGCGTGGCGAGAGCCTTTGCCAGCAGCAGGCGTGCGCGTTCGCCGCCCGACAGCACACGCACCGGCGTTCGCGCCTGTTCGGGCGTGAACAGAAAGTCCTTCATATAGCTGACGACGTGACGCGACCGCCCGCCGACCTCAACAGTGTCGCCAACGCCGCCGGTTAAGACCGCGCTCAGCGTTGTCTCGGGATCGAGCAATGCCCGATTCTGGTCGAGCGTCGCCATTTGCAGATTGGTGCCGAGCTTCACATCGCCGGAATCAGGCTTCAGTCGGCCGGTCAAGAGGTTCAACAGCGTGGTTTTCCCCGAACCATTGGCGCCGACGATGCCGAGCCGGTCACCGCGCAAGATGCGGATCGAAAAATCCCGCACGACAGGCGCGCCGCCATAGGATTTCGAAATGATTTTTGCTTCACTCACGCGCGTGCCGGTGTTGTCCGAATCCGTAACGGAAAACTTCACGTTCCCTGCGCCCTGCCTCTGCTCGCGCCGCGCGCGGCGCAAATCCCCCAGCTCCGCCATGCGGCGCTGATTGCGCTTGCGCCGCGCCGTCACCCCATAGCGTACCCAATCCAGCTCCCTCGCGATTTTGCGATCGAGCTTGTGCGCATCGCGTTCTTCCTGCTCGAGCACTTCGTCGCGCCATGTCTCGTAACCATCAAATCCGCGCTCCAGACGCCGGGTAAATCCGCGGTCGAGCCAAAGCGTGGCGCGCGAAAGATTCTCCAGGAAGCGCCGGTCATGGCTGATCAGGACAAGCGCCGAGCGCAGCGACTGAAGCTCTTCCTCCAACCACTCAATCGCGGGCAGATCGAGGTGATTGGTCGGCTCATCCAGCAGCAGGATATCGGGCGACGGGGCAAGCACGCGCGCAAGCGCTGCGCGGCGCGCTTCACCCCCGGACAGGTGCTCCGTACTTTCCGTCCCGTCCAGGCCGAGCTTGCCCAGCAGATAAAAGGCGCGGTTGGGATCATCGCCGGGGAGAAGACCCGCTTCGACATAGGCGCGCGTATCGGCAAAACCCGCCAGCGTCGGTTCCTGAGGCAGATAGCGGATCGTTGAGCCCGGCTGAACGAAGCGGGTCCCGCCCTCGGCCTCCATGAGGCCGGCCGCGATCTTCAGAAGGGTGGATTTGCCCGAGCCGTTGCGCCCCACCAGACACAGCCTTTCGCCTTCGGCTACGGAAAGCTCGGCCCCGTCCAGAACCGTAGTGCGGCCGAAATTCAAATGAATGTCCTGGAGAAGGAGAATAGGTGCTGCCATCGATAATCATCTTAGCAGCAGAAACAGAACCGCCGCCCTCCCTTTAATTCGGCAAGGCGGCGGTCCTTACGAAGCGGCGCTAAGCCGCCTCAATCAGAGGGTGCCTCGGCCGCGGGTGGCTCCCATAAGGAGCACGACCGCAAAGATCGCCAGGAACACGAAGAACAGAATCTTCGCAATCCCGATCGACGCGCCAGCTATGCCGGTAAAACCGAACAGAGCGGCGATCAAACCGAGGACCAGGAACGTAAGTGCCCAATGCAGCATCGGGGGTCTCCCGTTTTCGGTCTCGGTAATGAAACGTTCAGCCGGCGAGGATGTTCCCCTTGGGGTGAAGCGTGCGAGTGCCGGCCGTCCCCCCGAGAGCGCTGCCTTTTTGAAATGATGTGATGAGAATGGCGGCGGCCATCCGGAATGAAATCCGTGTAAGGACGATATCAAACGGTACTTGCAGGCCGGCGTCTGCGCGCCGTCGTCAATCTTTCAGAAGAAAATCGCCGAGAGTGCCGTGGCCGGAGGCAAATTCCGAGATGAACGCGAGGAAGAAGGAGCCCCCCGTCAAAGCGAGGATGGGTCCAACCGCGGTGAGAAAAGCGGAATCCATTTTTGATCCCCCAGTGGCGTAGAAATGCGCGCTTCCCATAGCGGACCAATGCTTAAGCCTTGGTAATTCTGCTCGTTCGGATTCTACTGGGCCGCCGCATGACGCGACGGCCCAGCATCAATAAGACTATGTAGAAGTGCCTAGGATTTGGCCGCGGGCAGTTTCTTGATCTGGTCCTTGGTCATGTTGGTGATCAGAACCTTGCGATCCGGATCGAATTTGAACGCGCTCGCCTTCATGGCGACATCCTTATCGCCCACGCCCAGGAAACCGCCGACATCCACTTTCAGCGATGTCGGTTTGCCTTTCTTGTCCATCATCACGTCGTCCACAGACCCGACCGAATTGCCGCTCGTGTCCTCGACTTTCGCCTTCGTTAGAGTGTCCTTCGGGTCCGTTACCGCGCTCAGCGATATCGTGTGCGCAGCCGGTTTTCCATCTGTGGCGTGCGTGTCCGAGGTTCCGGCAGCGAATGTTCCAGTCGCCGCAAAGGCCAGGCTGGCAACAAGCGAAGCCAGCGCGAGATTCTTAGTCATATTGGGTTGCATCTTCATGGTTGTCCCTTTCGGTTCAGCCTCCGCTCGGACGTAGAACGCGAGATGAGATTTGGCAGTTTCGAGCTTTCCGAACTGTAACCGGAGAGCAAGACACCTCACGAGGGCAGCGGCGAAGCTGGTGTTTTACCCGCGTTCCAGCGCGTGACGATCCCAGTTCGCGAGATTGGCGGCCGCCTCGTAACTCGTCTGCAGAAAATCCAGGATGCTCTCGTCGGGCGAGGAACTGTTGCGGGCGGAATCATAAGGCAGGATGAACTCGCCAAGTCCCGCATCGAAGAACGCCGCACTCGGGCGCACCTTCGCTCGCGCAAATCCGTCCGGCGCCGGATAGGCGTAGGAATAGAACGCGGCTCGGCCATAGCCGCCATTGCCCGGCCAGAAGCCGCAGCTGCTCACTTCATGCGAGTAGGATTCCCGGGCCACATGGAGAGCAAGATTGGGAGCGCCAGGATGCGGCGGCGCGCGCCTTCCGGAAAACCGCGTGACCGCAAGATCAAAGCTGCCCCAGAAGAAATGCACCGGACTCACCTTGCCGATGAAGCGCGCGCGAAACGCGGTGAACAGCTGATTGGCAAGGACAAGTGCGTGCCAAAAGCGCTGCGCAGCTTGCGCATCATAGGCGCGATGCACATGATCGTTCTCGAACGGGATGGGCTCTGGAATTTCCACCGGCATTGTCCAAATGCGGCAATCCAGCTGGAGTCTTCGCAGCCGTCCTATCACTTCGCGGTAGAACTCTGCCACCGAACGCGGCTCGAGCGGGATGATTTCCGCGGCGCCGTCGCTCGCTTGAATCACAAGGCGATGATCGATGAAGTCGAAATCGATTTGGAAGCTTCGCCTTCCATGTGGCATGGCCGATGTCGTCAAACCTCTGCTCGTCACGTAAAGCGGCACCTGCCAATAATGATTGACCATCGGCGCGCAAGCGAGGCGGACCTTTCCGACGATCTGGGTCCACAGATGCAGCGTGGCGCACGTATCCTTCCATTCATCGAAGGGAAGGGTCGGCCAGTGCGGGACGATTTCCGTCATGACATCGGATTGGGCGGCGGTGGAGGATCGGGCGGGAGCGGAATGAATTCCTTGTTGTCGGAATCGGGAAGCTTCATGCGCCCGGCGCGCCAATCCGCTTTGGCCCGTTCGATACGCTCACGCGATGACGACACGAAATTCCATTCGATGAACCGCGTCCCCACCGGTTCGCCGCCAAGCAGCATCAGGATGGCGGGACGAGTTGCGGTGAAAAGAACGGGCTCGCCGGCCGCGAACACCAACATGCGGCCCGCTTCGTAGCCGCGCCCCTCCACTTCGACGGCGCCAGTCGCGATATAAGCGGCGCGCTCGGAATATTCGGCGGGAAGCTGTGCTTTGGCCCCCGTTGCGAGTTGCCAGTGAACGTAGAACATCGGCGAGTGAATCTTCACTTTGGCATTTGCACGGAATGCCGAGCCCGCGATCAGGCGGGCCCAGAGACCGCCATCTTCAAAGGTCGGCAGATCTTCGCTCCCGTGATGGGCGAAGGCGGGATCGGTCTCCTCCTCTTCGAGAGGAAGCGCCACCCAAGCCTGAATTCCATGGAGCCTGCCGCCTTCGGCGCGCAACCGCTCGAACCGCTCGGAATGGGTGATGCCGCGCCCGGCGGTCATCCAATTGACCTCGCCCGCGCGGATCGCCTGCTCGGAGCCCAGGCTGTCGCGATGCATGATCTCGCCGTCGAACAGATAGGTGACGGTGGAGAGGCCGATATGGGGATGAGGGCGTACGTCCATCTCGCGGGGAATGCCCGGCGCGAGTTCCACCGGTCCGAAGTGATCGAAGAAGATGAAGGGCCCGACCATGTGGCGCTGGGTAAAGGGCAGGACGCGGCCGACCTCAAATCCTCCGAGGTCCTTGCGCCGCTGTTCGATCACCATCTCCAGCATGCTGCTGTTCTCGTGGGTTGGTCTTCCCGCCGTTCAACCGCCGTGGCGCGGATGCCTTTTCATGATGGCCAAAACCATCTCGGTCAGCTTGGCGCCGGGTCCGCACTGCCCAACGCTTTGGATATTGATCCGAGCCCCTTCGAGAATCAGAAAAATCTCGTCCGCCAGCGGCTCCGGTTCGATATAGCCAGCCTCGCGGCAAAGCCTGGCGAGCTGCGCCCGTTGGCGTGTCTTATGCTCCTCGATAACGGCGCGGGCCGGGTGGTCCTTCTCGGGAATCTCGACAGCTGCATTCGCGAACGCGCAGCCGCGATTCTCCGAACGCGCCAAATACTCGCCGAAGCGGCATAGCAACGCGCGGAGTTGGGCCAGCGGGTCGCGCGGATGAGCGCGGGCCACCTCGTCCCAAACCGCGTCATATTTCTTGGAGAGGCTGCGCAGATATTCCGCCACCAAGAGATCCTTGGAGATGAAATGGCGGTAGAGGGTCATTTTATTGGTCTGGGCCGCCGCCGCGATTTCATCGACGCTGACGGCCTTGATGCCGCGCGTATAGAAAAGCTCCCGCGCCGCCATCAGGATGCGCTCTCGAGGGGCAATTTTGGCCTTCTGCGCAGCGCCTATTGGGTTGCTTAAACCAGCCATCCTGCCTCTTGACACGGTACTTACTAGTCAGTACCTATACCATGTTACTAAGCAGTACCATGGTAGCGCGAAGAAGTCACTAGGCACCAAGACGATGAATGCGATCTCATTTCCATTCCTGACGACCTGGCTTATCGGGACCGTCCTGATGGTCGTCGGCATTATTAACATTGCTGGGCCCCGCAAGTTGCGCGAGACCTATGCCAATTGGGAGTTCCCGCCGCGCTTCTATCTCGTGGCGGGCGTGTTTGAGGTGACCGCCGCGGCATTTCTCGCGGTGCCCGAACTGCGGCTCTGGGGCATCGTGCTTGCGGGCCTCATCGGGTTCGGGGCGGTGGTCACGCTCTTCAATCAGCGGCGCTATCTGTCTGCCGTACCGGCCATCATTCTCATGATCGCGCTTCTTCCCGCATCGCTTGCGGTCCCATACGAGGCACATCCGTTGCATTACGTGAATACCCTGCGCGCGGGCTGAACCCGTAAGCAGGCAGGCCGGGTCCGGCGCCCCCCTCCTCCCCACCGGATCCGGCCTTTTTTTCCTACGCGGGAGGGATGACGGAAAGAATTATGCGTGGTCGATCGGGGATCATCGCTCTGACATTGTCCGCGCTGGTGGTTGGTGGCTGCGCCACACGATCCGATGTGATGCGCGGCAACAAAATCGATCCCTACCAGAATACCGACCGGCCGCTGATCCCTTACAAGAATGCCAACCGTCCGATTACGGCGCTCGATTTTGGCGCTGACGAATCTGCGGCGGTGCGCAGTGGAGGCGTTTTGCGCTCGCGCTTGCGGCTAATGCACCAGCCTTATTTCGGCTCGGTCTACGGCGCCTTGAGGAGCGGGGCCGGCGGCAGTAAGAGGAACACGCGAAAAGAGCTTCGGATCGGTGCCCGCGGCCGACAGAATGTTTTCGACAGCCGTCCGCCGCCCTTCCACCAATTGCATTCCGCCGGGAGTATTGGCTGGAATCGCAATCACAATCTGCGTAGCGCGCAGGGCTCGGGCGTTTGCCGCTGCTTGCCGGACGATCTGTTGGGCTTCAGGAGCAAGCTGGCTCGTACCTGGGTTGAAGAACAGCACAAAGAAGTCCTGCGGCGGCATGCCGCGAAATAGGCTGCACCCCGGCAACGAGAGGACCAAAAGGCAGACGGCAAGCAGACGCGCCATCATTTCTAACCAAAAAGACCGCCCCAGGTTACGAGCGTGCCGCGTGGCGTCAATGGGGGATACCCAAATGGCCGCTATGGAACTTTCCCCGCTTAGGGAACTCCAGCCCGCAAGATGGCGGGCCTATCTGCACAGATTTGAGGCAACGGCATTCATTGATCGAATCTGGCGGAACGCTGATCCAATCGGAACGTTTGCCCATGATGGACGCCTGGAAATCCCCCGATGACCGCGTGGAATGGTCCGTTGTCGACGCGACGATAGACCACCGCTTGGCCGAGATAACGGCGTGGCTGCGGGAGAACAAACTCTTCGCGGGCAACCCGGAGGAAATGGGCAGCGTCGAACGCGCTTACTGGCATTTTGGCTATTTGAGCGCGTTGCAGGACCTGCGTGCCGTGCTCGCCCAGAAAAAGCGTACGAGCAATTAGAGTCGATTCGGGACTCAGCGGTAAAATTCGAGTCTCGCCTCCCGGAACCAGACGGTGTTGGCCGGCGCCACCGAGATTGGCCAGTTGATGCCGAAAACCGCGATCTGGAACTTGTCGCCCGGCTTTACCGAATCGGCGAGCACCACGCGGTTTGGCATATTGAAGCCCTGGACGGTGGCGGGGCTCGGAGTGCCGGCCTGTCGCGGCATCTGACCATTCACCCAGACTTCGGCGTAATCATCCACCAGCACGGTGAGCACGGCTTTGGCGCCGGCGGTATCGAAATCGCCGACTTTTGCGGGGATGGTCAGATTCGCGCGGTACCAGATGAACGCCACATGGCCGCCACTTCGCCTCGCGGCAAGATCCTTGGGTTCGATCGCCGGCCATTTGGAATCATCGAAGCCGTTCTCGCCGGCATGCGGGGAAATGTCGTAAGCGGTCTTGTACCCCGGCAGAGCCTCGGGAATCGGCTTGGTCTCGACGATCTTGGCTTCCATCGTCTTCCACTGCGCGCCGAAGGCCGCCGATCCTGGCTGGGTCATTAGATCGACCACATAGGTCGCCGGCAAGGAAGGCGGCATGACGGGAAGCGGCGGTGCGGGGGGAGCTTGCGCGGCCGAGATGGTCACGACCGAACCCGTCGCCAATATGGCGCCGACAACCAGCATGGCCAGAGAAACCTTGCGCATTGTCATCTCCTCCTGTGTCGAAGAGGGGAATCCTACTCCTGCCGCCGTGGAAACACGAGCATGAGCCCGGCGCAGCTTGGAGTGAGGTCGGTCGGGTCGTACGCGGAGGTTTCGTTAACCTCAAAAACACGCGCCTAGGATAAGAAAATCGGGATGGAACCCGCCGCGACGCGAGGAAGCCGGCTAGGGATTAACATCTTGTTGAGAATGCGCCGCCCGACTACCGTCGCGTCGGGGCATGGACAATCTTCGGGGCGATTGGGCGCAGGCTGCGAACGAGGGCCCGACAGGGATAGAACAGGGCGTACAGCTTGGCCCGCCATGTCCTGAGAGAGCTCCTTGGCGCTGCCCTTTTTGGCGCCCTTGCCGGAGCGCTTTTCACCAGCGGCGTCACCGCGGCCGCCGACGTTTCGGACATGGAATATGATGCGGCCGTCCGGGCGGCGCGAGCCGGCGATTTCGACAACGCTCTGCCCGTCATCGAACGCCGACGTATACAGAATCCCTTCGATTTATCAGCAGCATACGATTATCTGGTGGTGCTGGGTTGGGCCAATCGGCTGGCCGAAGCCGTCGCCGCCTATGAAGCGCTTCCCGCCGGACAGCCCCCCGCTTATGTCGAGGCTGCCGCTGCCCGGGATTATCGCGATCTTGGCCAGTACGATAAAGCGCTCGGGCTCTACGAAGAGGGCCGCCAGCATTATCCGCAAAACCTAGATTTTGTTTACGGCGAGATTCTCACGCTCACCGACGCCAAGCGAGCGGGGGAGGCCATCGACCAGGGGAACGCGCTGCTCGCGTCTCACCCCGACGACCCTCAGCTTCTATCCGCGCTGCTCTATGCCCTTCAAACGACAGATCGGCACGCCGAGACGCTCGCCATCGCCAACCATCTTGCCCAGCTCGACCCATCGGATCGGGAGGCGCGCCGTGAACAGATCACTCAGACGGGAGAGTTGGG
>DASQIQ010000173.1:0-5104 GCA_035631495.1 Micropepsaceae bacterium | reverse complement strand
GATAGACGCCGCTTTTGTTCCTCCTTCCAAGTGACCGGGCGATGTCCGCCACACACTCACCGCCCTTCCATCGCCCCCATAGTTCAGAACGCTGCTTCGACGTGAACCATATCCGGGAAATCCCTCTATGCGCTTACCTCCTCATCCAGCAAGATTAGAAGGTGTTGCGTCGATCCGTTGAACCCGCCAGTTCAAAGCGGACGCAGACGAAATATTCTGATGAATTGATTTTCAGCCCCCCGAATCACTTGAGGGGACGCCCAAGACAGGTCTGAGATAGCTATATCCCCCACGCCCATGATCGGGGCGAGCTGGGGTATATTCGCTTCGCGTCTATCGGTATCGTCCTCCGATGCAACCCATATTGCTCAATTGGGCCGCCAACAATTTCTACGGTTGGGGCATTGTCGGCCTGAACCTGCTTCTGCATTGGGCGAATGATTCGGACATTCGGCCCCTGATGGGATTTCCGATCGCCGAGTCCGATTTTTTGGGTGTCGATCCGCTCAAGATCGGGGCGTGCAGCGAGGCGATCCAGAAGTCCAACCAATTTCAAAACGAACTGCGCCGGTTTCAAGGCGGAGGACAGCCGCTTCCGATGACCGTCGTGGAAGGCCTGGGTAATGGCTTGTTCCGGCCCGGAGGTTTGCGCGGGACGAGAACCATGGGCCGCTGCATCTTCGAAGACACCAATCTGGAGCGGCTGGACGAGAAGCTGACACGTTTCGACGTGCTTGTCTGCGCCTCGCATTGGAACGCGCAATTGCTGCGGGCCCATTGCACCAAGCGGATCGAGATCATCTTCGAGGGGATCGATCCGTCCCAGTTCCATCCCGCAGCCAAATCCGGCGTCCTCGACAGAAGCCGGTTCTATATTTTTTCCGGCGGCAAGGTGGAATTCCGCAAAGGGCACGACTTGGTGCTTCTCGCATTTAAGGAGTTTTCCCGCCGTCATGACGACGCGGTGCTGGTCACGGTCTGGCACTCCCCCTGGCCTGAGTTGTCGGCAGGGTTCCAGGGTAAGCTCCATGCTCCCCTCGGCCTGACGCCGCACGGGACGATCGATGTTAGGACATGGGTCGCCAGGAACGGCATCGATCCGGCGAAGATCATCGAAATTGGGCAGGTGCCCAATGCGCTGATGCCCTCGCTGTTGCGCGAAATGGACTGCGCCTTGGCCCCTTCGCGCGCCGAGGCGTGCACCAATCTGCTCGCCAAGGAGGCCATGGCTTGCGGCGTGCCGGTCATTCTTGCCGCCAATACGGGGGTAAAGGACCTGATCGCCGAGGGGAACTCCTTGGCGCTGACGCGCCAGCGCACGTTACGCGATTATCCTCTTGCGGGCACGGAAGGGTGGGGCGAATCCGACGTGGAAGAGATCCTGGAAGCGCTGGAACGGCTCTACAGCGACACCGCGCTGCGCAAGGGCATCGGCGAGGCCGGCGCGGCCTGGATTGTTGAGAAAGGACGGACCTGGTCAAATCATGCGCGGCAATTGAAATCTTTGCTATTGTCGCTCTGACCTTCCGGCTCAAGGACTCTGCTGGTGCCGAGCATCATCGTTCCCGCGCGCAACAACGCCCAATTCACCGCGACGTGCCTCGCCACCATCCTGTTTTCGGTCTCGCGGCTCAATTTGAATTGCGAGTTCATTCTCGTCGATGACGCATCCGCGCCCGAGGAGAAAATCCTTGACGTTTTCCGCCTGCATCGCGCCAACGCCGTCGGTCATGAAACCAAGATCGTCCGGTCGCGCAAGCACCAGCATTATTCGGGGGTATTCTCGATCGGGCTTCACTTTGCGACGCGCGACATCGTCTTCTTCGTCAGCAATGACATGCTGGTGACGCCAAGCTTCATTCAGGCGATTCTTCTGGTTTCTTCGCTTTCGCGGGATTTCGGAATCATACGCGGCACCTCCAATTACACGGACAGCCATCCGGAGCATTGCGTCGAGCCGAAGGAGCAGCTGAAGACGTTCCCGGAAATCGACAATTTTTCGCGTAACATCTTCGGCGCGAACGGTTGCCGCTATGTCGAGGACCAGGCGCTGTCGGGGGATGCGATTCTGCTGAAGCGATCACTGATCGAACGGATCGGCGTTCTGGACCTGCGGTTCTTCGGCTATTTTGGCGATGTCGACTATGGGGTGCGCGCCCATCTGGCGGGTTTCAAACTGGTCTGCGCCAAGGGCGCCTGGCTGTTCCATGAGGGCAGCGGACACGTCAAACATGAGATGGCCGTCCAGGCTTTGACCTTAGACGAAGCCCGCGACCGGCGTATGGCGATGGTCGAAACCGGCTATCAGGAATTCCGCAAGAAGTGGAAGCTGGCGACGCCGGAAGTCTGGGCGGGCGGGGGGAGCGTCGAAGCCGTGCATTTTTTCGATCGTGTGCGTCCGAACGCGGAAGGCGTGCCGTTGAAATATGACTTCCCCACGTCGATGATGGGCGATCTGGAGGTCCATTGACGATGTCCACCGCACTCATCACCCATCCCGCCTGCCTGTTGCACGAGATGCCCCGCGGCCATCCGGAGCGCCCGGAGCGGCTCAAAGAGGTGCTGAACGCCTTGGCGGGCGAACCGTTCGCTCAGCTGCTGCGCAAAGAGGCGCCGAAGGCTGACGAGGATGCGCTGGCCCGGGTCCACTCCCGCGATTTCATCCGCGACATTCTGGACTCCATTCCGCGATCGGGATTCGCCCAACTCGATTCCGATACGATCGCGTCACCGGGGACGGGGGAAGCGATCTTGCGCGCTGCCGGCGCGGTTGTCCTTGGCGTCGATATGGTGATGGCTGGGGAGGTCAAGAATGCGTTCTGCGCCGTGCGCCCGCCCGGCCATCATGCGACGCCCACGCGCGCGATGGGTTTTTGCCTGTTCAACAATGTCGCGGTGGGCGCGTTGCACGCGCGCGCCGTTCACGGGCTGAAGCGCATCGCGGTGGTGGATTTCGCCGTCCATCACGGCAATGGCACCCAGGACATGTTCACCCGCGATGCAAACCTGTTCTACGGCTCGACCCACCAATCGCCGCTCTATCCCGGCACCGGCAGGGCGGATGAAACCGGCGTTGCGCACAACATTGTCAATGTGCCGCTTCCCCCGGGGGCAGGGGCAAGCGAATTCCGCCGCGCCTTCGAGCTCGTGATTCTGCCGGCGCTCGCGCGATTTGAGCCGGAGCTTGTCATCATCTCGGCCGGCTTCGACGCCCACCGCGACGACCCGCTTGCGCAATTGCGCCTGGACGAAAGCGATTTTGGCTGGGCCACCGAAGCCCTTTGCGCGTTGGCCGAGCGAAGCTGTCAGGGCCGCGTTGTTTCCGCCCTCGAGGGGGGATATGACCTGGATGCGACGGCCCGCTCAGCCGCAGCTCATGTGCGGGCGCTGATGTCGGCTTAAGCGCGGAATTAAGGGACTCGGCGATGGCGGAAAAGAGAGCTGGCACGGTGCTCGCGGTCGAAGAATTGAGCTTCGAGGCCGCCCTGGCCGAGCTCGAGGATATCGTTTCGCGGCTGGAGCAGGGTGAAGTGGATCTGGAAGATTCCATTGCCCTCTACGAGCGTGGAACGGCGCTGAAAGCCCATTGCGAGAAGAAGCTGAAAGGCGCCGAAGCGCGGCTGGAGAAGATTGTTCTTGGTCCCGAGGGCGCCAAGGGCACTGAGCCGATGGAATTGTAAAAGGCATCGTTCATGAATCCACGCGCGCCGATAGAACCCGCTTTCGCGGAATGCGCCGCTTTCCTCGAAGCCACGCTCGACGCCTTGCTGCCCAAGCCGGCCGGTCCGGAGTCAAGGCTGCTGGAAGCCATGCGCTATGCGGCGATGGGGGCAGGCAAGAAGCTGCGCGCTTTCTTGGTGCTGCAGGGCGGACGGCTGTTCGGGGTCGACCGGCGCGCCCTGGGCCGGGTCGCGGCAGCGGTGGAGTGCCTGCATGCTTATTCGCTGGTGCATGACGATCTTCCCGCCATGGACGATGACGACATGCGGCGCGGCAAACCCTCGCTGCACAAAGCGTTTGACGAGGCGACGGCGATTCTGGCCGGCGATGGGCTTCTCACCTTGGCCTTCGGCCTCCTCGCTTCGCCCGAGGCGCATGGCGATCCGTTCGTGCGCTGCGAACTGATCGCCAAACTTGCAGCCGCGGCCGGCCATGGCGGGATGGTCGGCGGTCAGATGATGGACATTTCGGTCGAGCGGAGCCAAACCGAGCTTCCGGAGATCACGCGTCTGGCGCGCATGAAGACAGCCGCGCTTTTCACCTTCTGCTGCGAGGCGGGAGCGGTCATGGGCAAGGCTTCGGGTCCGGCTCGCCAGGCATTGAGCGCCTATGGTCAGGAGCTGGGCCTGGCCTATCAGATCGCCGATGACCTTCTCGATCTCGAGGGGGACAGCACATTGACAGGCAAGCCGGTCCGCAAGGATGTGGCCCGCGGAAAGGCCACCGTTGCTTCGATCCTTGGGCCGGAGCGGGCCCGCGCGCAGGCCCAGGCACTTGTGGCTCAAGCGGTACATCACCTTGATTTGTTCGACGAGAAAGCCGATCTTTTGCGGGCGGCCGCCGATTTCGTCCTGGTCCGCAAACTCTAGGATCTGTTGAGGAATCTCGTGGCCGCTGCCTCTAAGACCCCCTTGCTGGACAAGGTGCACGATCCGGCCGATCTGCGCGCGCTGCCCCGTGAGTCGTTGCATCAGCTTGCCGACGAGCTGCGCCGCGAAACCGTCGATGTCGTGTCCCTCACCGGCGGCCATCTGGGAGCCGGGCTGGGCGTCGTGGAGCTCACCGTAGCGCTGCATCGCGTATTCGACACGCCGACCGACAAGCTCATCTGGGACGTTGGCCACCAATCCTATCCGCACAAGATTCTGACCGGACGCCGAGCGCGCATGAAGACGCTGCGCCAGGCGGGGGGCCTCTCCGGTTTCACCAAGCGCGCGGAGAGCGTCTACGACACTTTCGGCGCGGCGCATTCCTCGACTTCGATCTCAGCCGGACTCGGCTTTGCCAAGGCGCGCGATCTGGCCAAAGAGAAACATCATGTGGTCTGCGTGATCGGCGATGGCGCCATGAGCGCGGGCATGGCCTATGAGGCAATGAACAATGC
>DASQIQ010000172.1:0-2032 GCA_035631495.1 Micropepsaceae bacterium | reverse complement strand
AGACCCGGATCGGCGGAGAGCTTCTCCTCCTTCCAGACCTTGATCATGGCGCGTAAAGCGCGCGCGGCATCGGCGATAATCGGGAGATCGACGCGGATGTTCTTGTTGATCTGGGCGGGATCGATATCGAGATGGATTTTTTTCGATGCCGGCGAGAACGCATCCACGCGGCCCGTCACGCGGTCGTCGAAACGCGAGCCCAGCGCAATCAGAAGATCGCAGCGATTGGCGCAAAGATTGGCTTCATATGTTCCGTGCATGCCGATCAGGCCGAGCCATTGCGGATCGGATGCCGGATACGCGCCAAGCCCCATGAGCGTCGAGGTGATCGGAAATCCCGTGAGCTTGACCAGCTCGCGCAGGAGCCGGCTCGCTTCCGGTCCGGAATTGATGATGCCGCCGCCGGTATAGAAGACCGGGCGCTTCGCCGCCGCCATCATGCGCATAGCCGTGCGGATCACGTCCATGTCGGGATCGAGACGCGGACGATAGGTTTTGTGGCGAATGTGGCTCGGTCCCACATATTTGGTTTTCTTGAATTGGACATCCTTGGGGATGTCGACGACCACCGGCCCCGGCCGCCCTGTGGTGGCGATGACGAAAGCCTCATGCAGCACGCGCGGCAGGTCCTTCACGTCGCGCACGAGCCAATTGTGCTTGGTGCAAGGGCGGGTGATTCCCACCGTGTCGCACTCCTGGAAGGCGTCATTGCCGATCAAATGGGTCGCGACCTGTCCGGTGATCACCACCAGAGGGACCGAATCCATCAGCGCATCCGTCAAGCCGGTCACTGCATTGGTCGCACCCGGGCCGGAGGTCACCAGAACGACCCCCGGCTTGCCGGTCGAGCGCGCATAGCCTTCGGCGGCATGGACCGCGCCCTGCTCGTGCCGCACCAGCACATGAACGAGCTCATTGTCCTGGAACAGCGCATCATAAATGGGCAGCACCGCGCCGCCCGGATAGCCGAAAATGTGGCGCACGCCCTGGTCCTTCAGCGCGCGCACGACGATTTCGGCCCCGGTCAGCTCCATGCCTTCCGCGACATTCTCCGGGTGCGTGATGCTCGTCTCTTTGTTCATTACCCGCGCTCCCTGGCGCCAACTGTCTCAGACTCAAACGAAAGGGGCGTTACCGCCCCTGAAAAACCGCGTCGACGGACTATAGAAGCCTCAGCTTCGCCCGCACCGCGGTTTGCCACCTACGAGAAAGACTCTCATGATCCAGCCTTTGTTTTCACAGAAACATCTTAGTTGCGCTGCAGCAAAGCGTCAAGCAATTTCATGTGAATTTTTACCTAATGTATGTAATAATATTACTCAATTGCGGTTCTTCAAACCAAGTCCACTCCTTCATTCGATTACGCAGCCATGTCATCTGGCGCTTTACATAGCGCCTGGTGGCCGATTGCCCCTCGGCGATTGCGCCTTCGAGCGTCATTCGGCCCAGCAGATACTCCTGAAGCTGTGGCAGGCCAAGCGCCTTGGCGGCTGGCAGGGTGCGATCAAGGCCGAGCAACAGGTTTGCTTCCTCCAGGGCTCCCTGCCGCACCATTGCCTCGAAGCGCCGATTGATCCGCTCCAACAGGACGTCGCGGGGTGGCGCAAGAACCAGGCGCGCCACCCGTAACCCAGCCAGAAGAGGCGTGCCACTCACACCTTGCCACTCGGCCAAGGGGCGTCCCGTCGCCTCCAGGACTGCGGCGCCACGCTGAATCCGCTGGGTGTCCGAGGCCCGCAGTTTGGCTGCGGTCGCCGGATCCCGCGCGGCGAATTCTTCGAAGAATGCCTCACGCCCCATGGTTTCGAAGCGCCGCTTTACGCTTTCGCGGACTTCCGCGGAAACCGTCGGGATTGGCGACAAGCCGTTCATCAGCGCGTCGAAATAAAGTCCTGTTCCGCCCGTCAAGATGGCGATGCGATCGGCGCTTCGCGCTTCAACGAGCGCGGCGCTCGCCTCCTCGTGAAAGCGGCCGACGGAGTAGCGTTCGCCGGCACTCACATGGCCATAAAGCCGATGTGGGATACGCATT
>DASQIQ010000171.1:0-2236 GCA_035631495.1 Micropepsaceae bacterium | reverse complement strand
CATGCGGCCAGGAGTCCCACCAGCCCAAAGCAAACCGCAGTCCTTATCGGGAAACAGCCCAGGGCGAACTCCTTACGCGCTCCGTTTCGCGGGTCCAATCGATTCGGAATTTCAAAATGTTAGCGGAATTTGTGGCTGGGTTCACGCCTCCAAACACGACTGACCGAATCTTGTCACACCAGATGGCAAGCGCGGCCGGCAAGCTCCGGCGCTCCCATGAGGGCCGCCTCGTCCACAACATTGGACGAGGCGTTTGGTCCCCTCATTCGTCAGATGCTCGCGAGCTGCGAAAGCTTCACATTCTTCAGCGGCAATTCGCGCACCCGCTTGCCGCTGGCCGCGAAGATGGCGTTGGCGATGGCCGGCGCAATGGTCGCCGTGCCGCATTCGCCGATGCCGCCCCATTTCTTGCCGCCCGACGGTACGAGATAGACCTCAATCTTGGGCGCTTCGGCCTGACGCACCACGCGATATGTGTCGAAGTTCAGCTCCTGCACCTGGCCGGCCTTGACCGACATCTCGCCATAGAGCACGGCCGAGAGACCGAATATCGCGCCCGACTGCATCTGGGCCTCGATGATCTTCGGATTGACCACGTGATAGCAGTCGACCGCCACGACAAGGCGATCGACGCGGATCTGGTCGCCATTCCTCACGGTGACTTCCGCAACCGTGCCGACAACCGCGCCGTGGTTTTCCGCCACCGCGATGCCACGGCCCTGCCCTTTTGGCAGCTTCTGTTTCCAATTGCTCATGTCGTGAAGCTTTTCGAGCACACCGACGAAGTCGACGCGATCGACCATGGCGCGGCGGAATTCGTAAGGGTCCTTACCCGCCGCATGAGCCAGTTCGTCGATGAAGCTTTCATAGAAGAAGCAATTCTGCGAGCCGCCCACCGAGCGCCAGAAGTTCACCAACAGATGGGTGTTCTTCATCACGCCGCCGACATAGAAGTTCGGAATCTTGTAAGCCGAGTTGGCGATGCCATCGACCGCCTGGCCTTCGATACCATTGTCCACCGGACGCCCGAGCGAGCGGTTGATCGAGCCAACCGCGAGCTTGGTCTCAACCGCCAGCGGCATCCCATCGGGACCCAAGCTCGCGCGGAACTTCACGGCAGCTTGAGGGCGATAACGATCGCCGCGGATGTCTTGCTCGCGAGTCCAGGTGAGCTTCACCGGTTTGCCGACTTCCTTGGAAATGGCGATGGCCTGCACCATTTCGTCGTTCTTCGAACGACGGCCGAAGCCGCCGCCGATATAGGCGTTGTGGATATAGACCTGTTCCTGCTTCAAGCCTGACGCTTCGGCTCCCTGCTGCAAGGTAGAGAGCGCCGACTGCGTTCCCATCCAAACGTCAAGACGGTCGGCCTGCAGATGCGCTGTCGCGTTCAACGGCTCCATCGGCGCGTGTGCTAGATGGGGCACCTCGTAGACGGCTTCCACGATTCTGTCCGCCTTGGCGAGAACGCCCGCGGCATCGCCGTCCTTGCGCGCTTCTATCATCGGCTCGCTCAGCCCGTCGCGGTAGAACTGCTTCATCTGCGCGCTGTCGGAATTACCAGCCGGCCCATAGTTCCAATTGATCTTGAGGGCTTTCACGCCTTCCATTGCGCGCCAGGTATTGTCGGCGACGACGGCAACCGCGTCCTTCAGTTTCACGACCTTGACGATACCGCGCTTGCCGGCGAGGCCGCTTTCATCGACCGATGCCAATGTTCCACCCACCACCGGGCAGGACATGATGGCGGCATAGACCATGTCGGGCACTTTGGTATCGATGCCGAATTTCGCGGCGCCATTCACCTTCACCGGCGTGTCGAGGCGCGGCAGCGGCTTGCCGATCAGTTTGAACTGATCGGGCGATTTGATCTCGGGCTCCTTGTCGAGCTTGATCTTGGAGGCATCCGCCGCAACCTGCCCATATGTCAGACGGCGGTTGGACGCCTTGTGCAGCACCGCACCGTTCTCGGCCACGCATTCGGATGCCGCGACGTTCCAGCGATTTGCCGCGGCCTGAACGAGGCGCGCACGCGCGCTGGCGCCGGCTTGCTGCAGATATTGCCAGGAGGTGGCAACGCCGCGCGAGCCGACCGTGTTCTGATCCTTGTAGACATTGTTCTCGCGCACATTGCGATTGGGGGAGGCAAATTCGCCTTTGATCTTTGCCCAATCGCATTCCAGTTCTTCGGCGACGAGCATGGGATTGGAGGTTCCGGCCCCCTGCCCCATTTCCG
>DASQIQ010000170.1:0-16786 GCA_035631495.1 Micropepsaceae bacterium | reverse complement strand
GCTGTTCAAGCGTTACTTTCCAAGCCGGTGTCGTTAGGCGCCAGATCAAGCGCCGCCGCGGCCGACGCCCGAACCCCAAACCTTGCCAAGAGCCGTCGGCCATAGACAGGCGAAAGCAGTTGTCGGCGATCTTGGTGACATCGGTTTTCACGTTGATGTTCGCCGTACCCGTCGGTGGCCGATCACGACAGATCGTATCGCGCGGGCACTTAACACTTTCCGAAAACTCGGGCGCGCCGCCAAGGAAGCCAGTACACAGGGCGCTTGTTTCCTAGGCTCCAGGAACATCAGCCGGGGCCGATCTGTCCTTGCTGGGGTCGCCGTGGGGCAACGCGGTGTGGCGGATCGCCTATTCGGGGAAATAGGCTCTAAAACACCTATTGCGAACGGCGCTCTGTCCCGGGGGGCCGTTCGCTCTCTCAAAAATGGCTTGCCGAGCCGTCCCGCAGCGCCGGCGCTTGCGCGGCGTGAGCTCGCGACGCAGCGGCCCGCCTTCGCCCTTTGGGCTCCGGCGCGGCAGCCTTGCTCGCTTCGCGAGCGAAGGCTGGTGGAGCTGAGCGGGATCGAACCGCTGACCTCCTCATTGCGAACGAGGCGCTCTCCCAACTGAGCTACAGCCCCAAAGGGTCCAGCGTGCCGTGCGCGCCGGAGGGAGCGGTATCTAGGGATCGGCTCCATCTTCTGTCAATGGCGGCGTAACGCCAGCTTCCCCATCCCTTTGCCGACCTTTACAAGGCAGCGATCACCTGCGCCGGAGGGGGCAAGCCCAATGATCACTTCGCTCAGATTGCTGCTGCTAACGATCCTGGATCTTTATTGGTGGGTCATCATCGCGGCAGTCATTTCCAGCTGGCTTGTCGGTTTCGGCATTATCAACGCCTATAACCCGATCGCGCGCAGCATTTTACGGGCGCTGCACGCTCTTACGGAACCGGTGTTTGGGCCGGTACGCCGCGTCATCCCGGCGTTGGGTGGGCTCGATCTCTCACCATTGATCGTGCTCTTGCTTCTGACTTTTCTCAGAAATTGGCTGGCGATCGGTACCTTCTTCTAAGACGCGATGTCGAACGGGTCACGAAAGGTAAGTTTTTCCGTGCGGCTGACCCCCAAAGGCGGACGCGATGCCATCGAGGGCTGGATTCAAGGGCCGGACGGAAAACGCTATCTGAAGGCGCGCGTGTCTGCTCCACCGTTTGACGATCAGGCCAATGAGGCCCTGGTCCGCCTCATTGCCAAGGCGCTCGGGGTCGGAAAGACCAAGGTGCGCATCGTGTCGGGCGCTGCGTCGCGGATGAAGCTGATCGAGGCGGAAACCGAAAGCCCGCTTCCCGCCTCCTGGCAACAGCCGTCATGAGCGCGCGCATCATCGATGGAAAAGCGGCGGCGGCGCGATTGCGCACCCGCGTCGCCACTGAGTCGGCGAGGCTGAAAGCCGACCATGGCATCACGCCCGGACTGGCGGTCATTTTGGTCGGGAACGATTCGGCCAGCGCGATCTATGTCGGAGCCAAGAACAATGCCGCGCATGAAGTGGGGTTCCGCGCCTTCGACCTGCGCCATCCGGACAGCTTGTCCGAAGAGGCGTTGCTGGGAGAGGTCCGGGGCTTGAACGCCGATCCCACCGTACACGGAATATTGGTGCAGATGCCCTTGCCGGCGGGGATCGATCCCGCACGTATCATCGCCGCGATCAATCCACGCAAAGACGTGGATGGCCTTACGCCCACCAATATCGGACGCCTCGCGATCGGCGAGTACGACGCCGCCCACGGGCTCATCGCCTGCACACCGTCCGGTGCGCTGATGCTGATAAAGGACGTGTTGAGCGCGGCGGCTCTTTCCGGCAAGGAAGCGCTGGTCTTGGGCCGTTCCAATCAAGTGGGAAAGCCGATGGCGCAGCTCTTGCTGCAGCAGAATTGCACCGTGACGGTCGCCCATTCGAAGACTCACGATCTTCCCGCGCTGTGTCGCCGGGCCGACATCCTCATCGCCGCGGTGGGGCGGCCGGAAATGGTCCGCGGCGATTGGCTGAAGGCCGGCGCGGTGGTGATCGATGTCGGCGTGAACCGCATCACGCTCGCCGACGGCAAGACCAAGCTCGTGGGCGATGTCTGTTATGGCGAAGCGATGGAGGTCGCGGGCGCCATCACGCCCGTGCCGGGCGGCGTCGGCCCCATGACGATTGCCTGTCTGATGCGCAACACGCTCATCGCCGCCGCCATGCAGGCGGGATTGCCGCAGCCGGACATTTGAGCTCGTTTCAGTGCAGCGTCTTCTTCGCCAGATCCGCGGCCATCGCCTCGGGTGAAGTCTCCAGCGAATAATTCGCGATGAAAGCGCCACCCGGATCCATCAAATACACCACGCCCGAATGATCGACGGTGTATTCGCCTCCGTTTTCCGCCGCATGTTCGCGATAATAGACGCGATATTCCTTGGCCACGGCAGCGATGTCGCCGGACGTGCCAGTGAGGCCGACGAAGCGCGGGAAGGAGGCGAGATAGGATTTCAATTTTTCCGGAGTGTCGCGTTTGGGGTCGACGGTGATGAAAAGCGGAACGATCTTGTCGGCTTGCGCGCCAAGCTTGTCGAGCGCGGCCGACATCACGGCCAGGGTCGTCGGGCAGACGTCGGGGCAATAGGTATAGCCGAAGAACACCAACGTGTATTTGCCGCGATAATCCTTCTCGGTACGGATGACGCCATTCTGATCGGTAAGGGCGAATGGCCCGCCAAGCGTAACAGTCTCTCCGGTGGGCACGCTCTGAACGCCGTTATGCGCGCGAAGATCGCCCAAATGCCACAGCGCGCCGGCCGCCACAAAAGCGGCAATAAGCGCGAAAGGGATGATGGCGAGCGGCCTGTTCATGGCGGTTTATCGGTCATTCCCCCAATTGCAGCAACATGCCGCGCTCACGCGCCTGGCTATGGAAGATCAAAAAACCGGCAACGCCCGCCGCCAGCCAGACGACGTTCAATCCCGCGGCCGTGAGCAGATAATCGACCCGCACAACATGGTTGATCAGGACCGCGCGCATGCCGTTGAAGATATAGGACGCGGGCAGAACCGCGCTCAGCACCTGCACCCAGGCAGGCAGTATCGCGGTGGGATAATAGACGCCGCACAGGGGCGCGAGCGCGAAAATGAATGCCCAAGCGAAGCTCTCCGCGCCCAATCCATAACGCAGCACCAGGCCTGCGACAAAAAGTCCGATGCTCCATCCGAACACGATCAAGCTGACGAAGAACGCGATGAGCGCGATCCCCAGCGAGTAGAGCGAGAAGCCGAAGAACCAGATGGCGAGCAGAGTCGCGGGGAACAGGCCGATGACGGTTCGTGCGAGGCTGACGAGCATCAGCGCCGCGATGTACTCGCCGATCCGCAAAGGCGTGGCGAAGAGATGACCGAGATTGCGCGAATAGACCTCTTCGAAGAAGGCGATGGCGAGCCCGATTTGACCGCGGAACAGCACGTCCCACAGCATCACCGCGCCCAAGAGGATGCCGCCGGCCTGCGCGAAGAAACTCGACTGGCGCATCAGGAAGGTCTGGATGAAACCCCAAAGGATCATCTGCACGATGGGCCAGTAGCAAAGATCGACGAAACGCGGCCAGGAACTGGCGATCAGGTACCAATGGCGCAGCACCACGGCGCCGATGCGCCTGGGCGTGCCGGCGTCGATTCCACTCATGGCGCACTCTCCGAACGTGCACCATGGCGCGCGACGTCGAGGAAAACATCCTCGAGCGTGGTACGGCCATATTTGGCGATGAGTTCTTTGGGCGCTCCCGAGTCGACGATCAGGCCTCCTTTCATCATCAGCACGGAATCGCAAAGCCGCTCAACTTCCAGCATGTTGTGCGAGGCGATGAAGAACGTGGCGCCCGCCTCGCGCGCGTAGCGCGCAAGAAAACCGCGCACCCAATCGGCAGTGTCGGGATCGAGCGACGCTGTCGGCTCGTCGAGAAGCACCAGCTCGGGCCGGTTGATGAACGCTTTTGCAAGTCCGGCACGCGTTCGCTGCCCCGCGGAAAGCTCGCCGAGCGGCCGATCGAGAAGCGCATCCAAGTCGAGCTCTCGCGCAAGGGACGCGATCTGAATTTTCGGATTTGCCACGCCGTAAAGCCGCGCATAGACGGTGAGGTTCTGTCTCACCGTCAGACGGCGCGGCAAATCGGCATAGGGGCTCTGGAAATTCATGCGCGCCAGCAGCGTCTTCGAATGACGCGCAAATTCCTGGCCCAGGATTTCGACGCGCCCCGCGGTGGGACGCACGAGTCCAAGCAGGATTGCGATCGTCGTTGTCTTGCCCGCGCCATTGCCCCCGAGCAGCGCGGTAAAAGAGCCGCGCGCCACGTTGAAGCTGATGCCGTCGACCGCACGGACTTGACCGTAGCGTTTGACCAGACCTTCTACGGCAATCGCGGGCGTTGCGGCGCGCACGCCGGAAGCGGCACTCACATCGGTTTTTAGAATCGTGTCCATGATTCAGCTCACGAGGACCGGGGACAGTAACGCAGTGACGCGCCGCGATGCCAGAGTTCAAGGTGCGGCCTAAGCGTAGCCACAGATGGGATTTCTTTCGGAACGAATTGGCGGCTCACGGGTTTTCGGGTCAAGAAGGAGGACAACCATGCATAGCAAAATCTTGCTCGGTACCGTGGCGATGGCTGGGTTCCTGGTCCTTGCCGCGTGCAATCAAGAAACGGCATCCAATTCGGTTCCCGGCGCCAACACGCCGTCGGCCCAAACGGCGCAGAATGAACCCGCGCCTGGAACCAAGAATGAGACGGTCAGCGCGGTCAAAGATGCGGTGGCAGGAGCGGTCGGTACGATCTCCGCGGAGCTCACCACCTCGACCAAAGGCTTCGTTGATGAAGCCGCGCTCACCGATATGTATGAAGTCCAGGCCGGCCAGCTCGCAACCATGCGCGCCAAGTCGGCCGATGTTAAGAATTTCGCGCAGAAGATGGTCGACGATCACACCAAGACGACCAACGATTTGAAGGCCATCCTGACCAAGGCGGCTCCCAATTTCATGCCTCCGATGCAGCTTGATGCCAGGCGCGAAGGACTGCTCAACGACCTTAAAGGCGCCAAGGACGAAGACTTCGAGGGCCGCTATATCGCGCAGCAGATCAACACCCATGACGAGGCACTCATCCTGATGCGCGGCTATGCCAAAGACGGCGACAATCCCGACGTCAAGGATTTTGCTGCGAAAGTTCAGCCAGCCGTGCAGATGCATCTGGACATGATCAACGACATCGACCGTGCCCATCGTGCGAGCGATGCTCAGGCCCGGAACAATGGGAGCAACAACATCAAGACCCGGTGACAGTATCAGGCTGGCGCGATAGCCGTGCCCTCCCAGGCGAAAGTGCCGGCCTCATAAGCGCCCTCGGACTCAGTCCGGGGGCGCTTTGTTTTTCCGCTCCATTTCGACGAGGCTTCCAAGCCTGAGGAACCTGATATAACCCGCTTCGGCCGCCATTCGGCCCAGTGTGGTGGATTTGAAGTTCCTAAGATTTGGATGGCATTCGCGTTTAGGAATTTCAAATCCGAAAACCACACGAGATTCAATAAAATGCTAGTGTGGCTTTGAATCCGAAATTCGTCCGGAGCATTGCCCAAGCACTTGCGAATTTCGGCTTCGCCACACTAGGTAGGTTGGCCATGTCAGCAATCAGCGGGACGACAGCGGCGTCTCGGAGCGCAGCCACATTTCCTCGCATCAGCGCGCTTCGCCGGGCGCGAGGACATGTGCGCCTCGGCACACTCAACAATCTGCGATGGCTTGCCGTGGTCGGCCAGGCCGTTGCCCTTCTCGTCGTGCGGGTGGTCCTGAATTTTGATTTTCCCCTGCTCTTGGCGGCGTCCCCGATTATGGGCAGTGCGGTGCTCAATATCATTCTGGCGATCGCCTATCCGTCAGCCCGGCGCTTGAGCGCGCGCGAGGCGACCGGTTTTCTCGCCTATGACATTGTGCAGCTGGCGGCACTGCTGTTTTTCACGGGCGGCATCGAGAATCCTTTTGCACTCCTGTTCGTTGCACCCGTGGTGATTTCGGCCGCAACATTGGATGTGTTCAGCACGCTGCTGCTTGGCGCACTCTCCTTTGCCGCTATCTCGTTTCTCTGGCAGGCCCATCTTCCGCTTCCCTGGTCTCCGGTGAATGGGTTGCGGCTGCCTGCGTTCTACCAGTTCGGCATTTGGGTTTCGCTCATTCTCGGGATCGGCTTCACCTCGATCTATGCGTGGCGGATCGCGAGCGAAGCCACGCGTATGTCGGCGGCTCTTTCGGCGACGCAGCTTGCCCTGGCGCGGGAACACAGGCTCGGCGCTTTGGGCGCATTGGCCGCCGCCGCGGCGCATGAGTTGGGGACTCCGCTGGGCACGATTGCCGTCGTCGCGCATGAACTCGAGCGCGAGCTTAAACATGACGCGCATGCAGACGATTTCCGCCTGTTGCGAGCGGAAGCCGAGCGCTGCCGCGCCATTCTTGCCCGTCTTGCCCAACCCGAAGAATCCGTGCTGGGGCAGACCGAGCGCCTGCCGTTGGGAGCGCTCCTTGACGACATCGCGGCGCCACATCGCGGTCTGGATGTGACGATCTCCCTTGACCTCCAGCCAGGTCCGCCGCCGAAGGTCTGGCGCGTGCCGGAAATCCTGCACGGCCTGGGAAATTTGATCGAGAACGCCGCCGATTTCGCCAGCAAGGAGGTGCGGCTGCGCGCGCGTTGGGACAATAGCGCGCTCGTGATCGAGGTGATGGACGATGGGCCGGGATTCGCGGCCGAGATTTTCGAGCAGATCGGCGAACCCTACATCACCTCGCGCCCCGCCCGGCGAAGCCCCGCGGACGGGGAAGTGAACCCCGCGGACGGGAAGCAAGAGGGCATGGGCCTTGGGTTTTTCATCGCCAAGACCCTGATCGAACAGACCGGCGGCGTGGTTGCCGCCTACAACCGCATGGGTGGCGGCGCGACTGTGACGGCGACCTGGCCGCGCAACGCCATCGACGGCGATGTGCCGCCCCGCCAGGAGCTAGGACTCTGAGGCGACGTTATCGTGTGGTCAAATGCAGGCCGGGAGGATATGTAGCCCCCGGTGCAGACGCGCGTGAAAGCATGATGAAATGAGTGAGCCCGTATTGCCCGAGGAGAAAAGCCTTCTCATCCTCGATGATGACCGGCCGTTTCGCGAGCGCTTGGCCCGCGCGATGCAGACGCGCGGCTTCGACGTGACGATCGCCGAAACCGTGCGCGAGGGCATTGCGATCGTGAAGGAAAACCCGCCGGCTTTTGCGGTGGTCGATTTGAAGCTCGAAGATGGCAACGGCCTGGACGTCGTGGAAAGTCTGCATGAAACGCGGCCAAGCGCGCGCGTCGTCGTGCTGACCGGCTTTGGCAATATCGCCACCGCGGTTGCGGCGGTGAAATTCGGCGCCATCGATTATTTGTCCAAGCCCGCCGACGCGGACGACATATTGGGGGCTCTGTTGGCGCCGCCAGGGACCAAGCCGAGTCCTCCGGAAAATCCGATGTCCGCCGATCGCGTCCGTTGGGAACATATCCAGCGCGTCTATGAATTGTGTGGGCACAACGTCTCGGAGACCGCGCGCCGGCTGAACATGCACCGCCGGACGCTGCAGCGTATTCTCGCCAAACGGTCTCCGCGCTGATTACGCTGCGAGTTCGCCTGGCGCGGCGCGGTTGCGGCGGGCCGCGTAGCCGAAATAAACCACGACACCGGCGGCGAGATAGAGCGCGAAACGGAGCAGAGTCACCAGGGGCAGAAAGCTCAGCAACGCGCCGCAGGAAATGACGCCGAGCACGGGGATGATCACGCCGCCCGGCGCTTTAAAAGGCCGTTTCATCTCCGGCCTGGTCAGCCGCAGCACGATCACGCCGATGCAGACCAGCATGAATTCGACAAGCGTACCGGCATTCACAAGCTCAGCCAGGGCGCCGAGCGGTACAAGCCCGGCGACCAAGGACATGGTGACGCCGCAAAGGACGATCGCATTTGCCGGCGTGCGGGTCTTGGGATCCAGTGCGCTGAAGAAGGACGGTAGGAGCCCGTCCCGTGCCATGGCGAAGAGGATGCGCGTCAGGCCGTAATAGAGCACGAGCATGGTGGAGGTCAGGCCGATGATCACGCCGGCTGCCACCAGCGCCGAACCCCAATTGTATCCGAGGCGCAGCAACGCAAAGGCGACGGGCGAAGACACGTTCAGCACATCATAGGGCGCGATCGCGGTCAAAAGTCCCGCCACGGCGAGATAGATCAGCGTGCAGGTGGCGAGCGATGCGAGCACGCCGATGGGTATATCGCGCTGCGGTTTCTGGGCTTCCTCTGTGGCGATAGAGACGCTCTGAAAGCCGCGATAGGCGAAGAAGACGAGCGATGCCCCGGCAAGTACGCCGACCGTCGTCCCGTCGGCCCGATGGCTGAACCAGCCAAACGGCATAAACGGATGCCACAGCGCCGGATTGACGTGGAATACCGCAACTCCGATGAAAATCGCGATCGCCAACAGCTTGGCGCAAACAATCGCCCTGTTCAGCCGGGCGCTTTGCTTCACGCCGGCGAACAGCGCCAGCATCAAAGTCAGGATGATCGCCACCGCTGGCAGGTTGATAAGCCCGCCCGCAAAGGGGCCTTTGGTCAGGAAATCCGGAATGCCGAGGCCCATCGAAACCAGCGCATTGTTGAGGTAGCCCGACCAGCCATTGGCCACCGCCGCGAGCGCAGTGGCAATTCCGAAAGCGAGATTCCACCCGATGGTCCAGGCCGGTAGTTCGCCGAAGGCGGCATAGGCATAGCCATAGGCGGCGCCGGAACCGCCGACGCTGGAGGCCAGCTCCGCATAAGCAAAAGCAACAAAGACGCAGGCGATACCGGCAATGATAAAGGAGAGGATGATCGCAGGTCCCGCCTGGGTCGCCGCGGCAACTCCGGTCAGCACGAAGATGCCGGTCCCGATCATCTGGCCGATGCCCATGAAGGTGAGATCCCAGGCCGTCAAACATCGGCGCAGGCCATGGACCTCGTCCGCTGCCGGCAATTTCTTAGCGAACAGGTTCATGTCGCTCGGCTCTCAGCCGCAATGGGGATCGTAGGCACGCATCAGGCGTTCGGCGGCAACCATGGCAAAGCGCAAGGTCAGCGCGCGGCGCCGGCTCGCATGCAGCATCTTACGCTGGGATTCGCGGATGATCTGGCCACCGAAACGGTCCGCGACGATGAGCCCCGTGGTTGAGGGAAGCGTGTTCAGCGGGAACTGCGGTGGCACGGCGAAAAAGAACAGATCGCAGAACGAGAGGTAATCCGGCCATTTGTCGTCGCCACGCAGATCGGCGACGCTGATTTTGATCTCGATGCCGGCAATCGTGCCGTCCGGCCCAAGCGCCGCCACGTCCAGGCGGCGATTGTTGGGAAGCGAAAATTCGACAATGGGGCTCAGCCCCTCGGCCAGCAGAACCCGGCTCACCCCGCGCGCGACATCGATCGCGTTATTTGGCATCGCGCTATGGAGCATCGCGCTATCGGGCTCCAACGCAACGGCGCGGGCGAGCTCGGCCATTGTTAGGCGCCTATTTGTCCGAGAGGGTTTCCTTGGTGGATGGCACGGCGCCCTCCAACCGCTCGTCGATTTCGATCGCCTGGCGCAGCGCCCGCGCGGTTCCCTTGAAACAGGTCTCCACGATGTGGTGGCTGTTCTCGCCGTAAAGGTTCTCGATATGCAGACAGATGCCGGCGTTTTGCGCCAACGCCTGGAACCACTCGCGGAACAGCTCGGTGTCCATCTCCCCGATCTTGGGGCGGGTGAACTGCACCTTCCAGATCAGATAAGGGCGGTTGGAGATATCGATTGCGACCTGCGTCAGGGTTTCGTCCATCGGCATCAGAATCGAGCCGAAGCGCCTGATGCCGGCGAGATCGCCGAGCGCGCGCCGAATCGCCTGGCCGATGGCGATGGCAGTGTCTTCGGTGGTGTGGTGGAAATCGACATGCAAATCGCCCTGGGCGCGTACTTTCAAATCGATGGCCGAATGGCGCGAAAAGCTCTCGAGCATATGGTCGAGAAAGCCGATACCGGTGTCCACGTCGTAAAGGCCGGTGCCGTCCAGATCGACGGAGGCCAGTATCTCCGTCTCCCGGGTCTTGCGTTCGATGATGGCGGTGCGCATGGCTTACGTCTTTAAATGAAGCTGCTGAGCTATATCTTATGAAATCGGGGTAGTCGAAAGGTTTAAGCGCCCGCTGTTGCGCCGGCTCGCGCCCCGGCCCATATCCTAACCCCGCAAGCGCGCCCCAGGAGCCCAGAATATGACCGAAGCGCTTTGGCACGGCACAACCATCCTTTCCGTCCGGAAGGGCGGCCAGGTCGTGATCGCTGGCGATGGCCAGGTGTCGATGGGCAACACCATCGTCAAAGCCAATGCCAAAAAGGTGCGCCGGCTCGGCAAGGGAGACGTCATCGCCGGTTTTGCGGGAGCGACCGCCGATGCCTTCGCACTGTTCGAGCGGCTTGAGGCAAAGCTGGAGACCCATCCGGGCAATCTTGCCCGCGCCTGTGTGGAACTTGCCAAGGATTGGCGCACCGATCGCTACCTCCGCCGGCTTGAAGCCATGATGGCGGTGGCTGACCGGAACTCCTCGCTGGTTCTCTCGGGCACCGGCGATGTGCTGGAACCCGAGGACAGCCTGATCGGGATTGGCTCCGGCGGCCCGTATGCGCTGGCGGCGGCGCGCGCTCTGCTGCCGCTCGATTTGTCCGCCGATGAGATCGCCCGGCGGGCCATGAAGATCGCTGCCGGAATCTGCGTCTTCACCAACGAGAACGTGACCATCGAGACGCTGGCCGGCGCGTCATCACAGTGACGGTTTGAGCAAAGGTTGCCGATGAGTGCTTTTTTCACGCCGAGAGAAATTGTTTCCGAACTGGACCGCTATATTGTCGGCCAGCACGACGCCAAGCGTGCGGTCGCCATCGCGCTGCGCAACCGCTGGCGGCGCCAGCAATTGCCCGAAGCCCTGCGCGAGGAAGTGCTGCCGAAGAATATCCTGATGATCGGGCCGACCGGGGTCGGCAAAACCGAAATCTCGCGCCGGCTCGCCAAATTGGCCCAGGCGCCCTTCCTCAAGGTCGAAGCGACGAAATTCACCGAAGTCGGCTATGTCGGCCGCGACGTCGAACAGATCGTGCGCGATCTCCTCGAAGTCGGGATCGCCCTCGTGCGCAGCGCCAAACGCAAGGAAGTGGAAGCGCAGGCCGAGGCCAAGGCCGAGGAGCGGGTGCTTACCGCGCTTGTCGGCAATGCGAGTCCTGCGACCCGCGAATCCTTCCGCAAGCGTCTGCGCGCGGGTGAGCTCGACGACAAGGAGATCGAGATCGAAGTGCGCGATGCCGGCGGCATGCCGTCGCTCGAAATCCCCGGCATGCCCGGAGCGCAGATCGGCATGGTCAATCTGGCCGACATCTTCGGCAAGGCGATGAGCGGCCGCACCAAGACGCGGCGCATGAGCGTCGCCGCGTCACACGAGCTTCTCATCGCCGAAGAAGCCGACAAGCTCCTCGACAATGAATCCATCATTCGCGAAGCCATCGACAATGTGCAAAACAACGGCATCGTGTTCCTGGACGAGATCGACAAGATTAGCGCTAAGGGCGAAATCCGCGGCGGGGCCGACGTCTCACGCGAGGGCGTGCAGCGCGATCTGTTGCCGCTTCTGGAAGGGACGACGGTCGCCACCAAGCACGGCACCGTCAGGACCGATCATATTCTCTTCATCGCGTCGGGCGCCTTTCATCTGGCCAAACCCTCTGACCTCTTGCCCGAGCTGCAGGGCCGTCTTCCCATTCGCGTCGAGCTCAAAGCGCTGACGCGCGATGATTACAAGCGCATCCTGACGGAGCCGGAGGCCAGCCTCATCAAGCAATATGTGGCGCTGATGGCGACGGAGAGCGTTGTGCTCGCCTTCACCGAGGATGGCATCGAGGCGATTGCGCAGATCGCCGCCGACGTGAATGCGCGTGTCGAAAACATCGGCGCGCGACGGCTGCAGACCATTATGGAGCGCGTCCTGGACGAGATCAGCTTCACGGCGACCGACCGGCCGGAGGAAAGGCTCACCATCGACGGCCCTTATGTGCGCGCCCGCGTGGAGGATCTGGCCAAAGACCAGGACCTGTCACGCTTTATCCTATGACGAGAGCCCCATTAAGCTCCTGAAGAAACTCTCAATCAGCCCAATTGACCCCTCTGTGATTCCCTGCAAGAAACCGGGCTAAACGTGAATGAGGGCGGCGATGCAGCGTTCAAGTTATCTGTTTACCAGCGAATCCGTGTCGGAGGGTCATCCGGACAAGGTCTGCGACCGCATTTCCGATGAGGTGGTGGACGCGTTCTTCCGTTTGGGGCCCAAACATGGCTGGGCGCCGAAAGATTTGCGTGTCGCCTGCGAGACGCTAGCCACCACCAACCGCGTGATTATCGCCGGCGAGACGCGCGGGCCCGAAGAGATCAGCAAGGATATCCTGATCGACAGCGCGCGCTTTGCGATTCGCGACATCGGTTATGAGCAGGAAGGTTTTCACTGGCAGCACGCCAACATCGAGGTCCTGCTGCACAAGCAATCGCCCCATATTGCGCAAGGCGTCGATGCCAAGGACAACAAGGATGAAGGCGCCGGCGATCAGGGCATCATGTTTGGCTATGCCTGCCGCGAGACCGATGTCCTCATGCCCGCTCCTATCCAGTACAGCCATGCCATTCTCAAGCTCATGGCCGAAGCGCGCAAATCGGGGAAGGAGCCGCAGCTCGGTCCCGACGCCAAGTCGCAGGTCACGGTGCGTTACGAGAACGGCAAGCCGGTGGAAGTGCCGCAGATCGTCGTTTCGACCCAGCATCTCGATCCCAAACTGGAATCAAAACATGTGCGCGACATCATCGAGCCTTATGTGAGGAAGGCGCTTCCCGAAGGCTGGCTGACAAAGAGCACGGTCTGGCACGTCAACCCCACGGGCGCCTTCGTGGTGGGTGGGCCGGACGGGGATTGCGGGCTGACGGGACGCAAGATCATCGTCGATACCTATGGCGGCGCCGCACCCCATGGCGGCGGCGCGTTCTCCGGCAAGGATCCCACCAAGGTGGACCGCTCGGCGGCCTACGCCGCGCGCTACCTTGCCAAGAACGTCGTGGCCGCGGGTTTGGCCGATCGCTGCACGATCCAGATCGCCTATGCCATTGGCGTCTCCGACCCGCTTTCGCTCTATGTCGATCTGCACGAGACCGGGCATGTGGACGCCATGAAGCTCGAGACCATCCTGCCTCAGCTGATGAGTCTGAAGCCCCGCGGCATTCGCGAGCATTTGGGCCTGAACAAGCCGATCTATGCCCGCACCTCGGCCTATGGCCATTTTGGCCGCGCCCCCGATAGCGAAGGCGGGTTCTCCTGGGAGAAGACCAATCTCGCCGATCAGCTCAGAGCCGCGTTCTGACCTGACGTTCCGGCGCAAGCATTACGGCCGCCGCAAGGGGCCGAAGCTGCGCGCGCGGCAGGCGGGCCTGCTCGAATCTCTCCTTCCAGAATTGGCTCTGACGCCGCAACAGAGCCTGGATCCGCGCGAATATTTCGAACAAGGATCGGTCACCGATGTCTGGCTCGAAGTGGGATTTGGCGCCGGCGAACATCTGGCCTGGCAAGCGCAAGCGCACCCGGAAGTGGGGCTCATCGGCGCCGAACCCTATGTCGCGGGCATGGCCAAGCTGCTCTCCCGTATCGCCGAAAAGAACTTGCGCAATATCCGTCTTTATACGGAGGATGTCCGCGACGTGATCGCAGCAGCGCCGGACGCCTCGTTCGGTCGCCTATTCATCCTTTTCCCCGACCCGTGGCCCAAGACTCGTCATCACAAACGGCGCTTCATCCAAATGGAGACGCTGAACGAGCTTGCGCGCGCGATGAAGCGGGGCGCCGAGTTGCGCTTTGCCACGGACGATGCGGGATATCTCGCCTTCGCGCTGGAGCGTTTCTGCGCTCATCCTGCGTTCCAATGGCTGGCCCAATCAAGCGCCTATTGGCGCGGGCGACCGTCCGATTGGCCCGAAACGCGCTACGAGGCCAAGGCCTTAAAAGCGGGACGTCAATGCGCCTATTTGCGCTTCTTGCGCGTGTAAACCGGTCACGAGCCCGCGAGGGCCGCGACTTCCACAAGCGCCATGCCGTTGACCGCGGCATGCAACGCGAAGGTGAGAATTGTCGAGCCGCTGCGCCATCTGAGCCAGCCGAACACCAAGCCCAGCGCGAAGATCTCGCCCACGAAGAACCACTGATATTGCACATGCGTGAATGACCATACGGCCGAGGTCAGGATGATCGTCGGCCAGGCGCCCAAGGTTGGAACGAAACCGCGAAAGAAGAAGCCGCGAAACAGCAATTCTTCCTGCAAGGGCCCCAGGAACACGAAAGAGACCATCAAGAGAGGCAGCATGCCCGCCACTTTCGCGGAATTGTAGGTATCTCCCATGAATTCCGGGGTTTCCTGGCCGGTCAATCCGGCCACGGCCCCGGTTGCGAGCAGTACGGCGGCAAGCGCCGCGACCCCGATGCCGAAATCTCGCCAGCGCGGCCATTTCAGCCCGAGATATTCGCTCACGGACACGCGCGAAGCGCGCACCACGAAGGCAAGCACGCCGAGCACAATGGGTGTGGACACCGCCAGGGAAAACGCCAGCAATGGGCCGTTGGTCGCGACATCGGCGCGTGTGATGGGCTGGTCGGGATGGAGAAATCGCCACCACATCACAAAACCGAAGGCGCCCAGCGTCTGCGAAACAATCGCGGCGGCCACCAGAGGGACACCCCAGCCGAGCGTCGCCCAGGGGCCCCAGCGGGGCGGTTGTGGATCTTGCGGCAGCTCCCGGCTTTCGGCGTCCAGTGTTGAGGGGAGGTCCATGAATGTCCTGCGAAGGTAGGAACCAATCTAGGTGAATCGGCGGTCATTTCCATAGGGAAACGCCCGCATGGTGAACAAGTCTTTCCCCGTACCGACCCTTGTATTCGGACCTGCCAGAGCGTAGATAGACGTTATTCCGGACAACAGAAAAACTGTTGTGTGGCGATCGTAAGATCGCCGCGTCGGAAAAGCTTTCGTCCAATGGCCCTGCATGGTTTGGCGCCGATGAGGAATGAACTGAGCGGTCAAAGCGCCCTGGATTCACTGCTTGCCCCTGCCATCGAAGCGGCGGGTTATCGGCTCGTGCGTTTGCGGATCAAGGGGGCGGCGAGAAAAACGCTGCAAGTGATGGCCGAGCGTCCCGACGGTCACATGGACGTCGACGATTGTGCGGCGCTGTCGCGCGCGTTGTCCGAGGTGCTGGAATCCGCCGATCCGATTTCCGACGAGTATGTGCTCGAAGTCTCTTCGCCGGGCATCGACCGGCCGCTCACTGCCGAATCCGATTTTGCCCGCTTCGCAGGGCATGAAGCGCGCGTGGAGCTGACCCATGGCATCGACGGCCGTAAGCGTTTCAAGGGCGTGCTCATGGGCTTGGACGGTTCCGATGTGCTGATGGACGTGAGCGGCGAGGGAGAGACCCGCCGCGTGCGGTTTCCCACATCCGATATCGCGGATGCAAAGCTGGTTCTTACAGACCATTTGATAAGAGAAAGCCTGAAGGCGCGGGAATTGAAAGAAGCGAAGGCTTCACATTAGGAGACGAACCGAAATTCGTCGTCACCAGACGAGGGACGATGAAGCGGGAAAAGAGGAGTGAAAGATATGGCCATCGGAGTTGCCGCCAATCGGCTTGAATTGTTGCAGATCGCCGACGCGGTTGCGCGCGAGAAATCGATCGACAAGAACGTCGTGATCCACGCGATGGAAGAGGCGATGCAACGCGCGGCGAAATCGCGCTACGGCACCGAGAACGAGATCAAGGTCGAAATCGATCCCAAGACCGGCGAGACCCATATTTCCCGCTATCTGCACGTGGTCGATCAGGTCGAAAACGACAAGATCGAAATCTCGATCGCGGATGCGCGCCGGCGCAATCCCGCCGCCCAAGTCGGCGACATCATCGCCGAGACGCTTCCCCCCATCGAGTTCTCGCGCATCGCCACGCAGGCGGCAAAACAGGTGATCGTGCAGAAAGTGCGCGATGCCGAGCGCGAGCGTCAATATGACGAATACAAGGACCGAATCGGGGAGATCGTGCACGGCACCGTGAAGCGCGTCGAGTTCGGCTCGGTCGTGGTGGATTTTGGCCGCGCCGAGGGCGTGGTGCGGCGCGACGAGATGATACCGCGCGAAAGCTTCCGCAACGGCGACCGCATCCGGGCTTATATCTATGACGTGCGCCGCGAAACCCGAGGGCCGCAAATCTTCCTCTCCCGCACCCACCCGCAATTCATGGCGCGTCTTTTCGCTCAGGAAGTGCCCGAGATCTATGACGGCATCATCGAAATCCGCGCGGTGGCGCGTGATCCCGGCTCGCGCGCCAAGATCGCGGTGATCTCCAAGGATTCCTCGATCGATCCCGTCGGTGCTTGCGTGGGCATGCGCGGCGTGCGCGTGCAGGCGGTGGTCCAGGAACTGCAGGGCGAACGTATCGACATCATTCCCTGGAATGGCGATCCGGCGACCTTCATCGTCAATGCGCTCGCCCCCGCCGAAGTGAGCAAGGTCGTGCTGGACGAGGAGACGCGCCGCGTCGAAGTCGTGGTGCCCGACGATCAGCTCTCGCTCGCCATCGGGCGCCGCGGCCAGAATGT